>JAGVAB010000032.1 GCA_020060485.1 Anaerolineales bacterium | reverse complement strand
GGCCAATGACCCCGGTTTCCGTACATCGCCGGGGTTTCTGCACCCCACCCCTCAAACTCCCCTCCCCGCGAGGTGCTTGACGTGTGATCTTCATTCTTTGCGGGAAGGGGTAAATCATCACGGGTATTTTGCAACTGATTTGGACTGAATGTATTCCACTGCTTTCGAAAATCTCTTTTGTCAAGCTTTCTTGAGAATGTCATAGGGCGGGAGCAAAATGGACTGCAAGAGTACCCCATCTTAACAAAACCCTGGCTTGTTAAATTCTTAAGATTAAAATTTTTCCTCTTGTTCTGCCAGCGTGCTATAATCGTTTTAGCAACATCCGTTCTAGGAATCACCAGGGGCGGGGTGCAGGTATTGTGTGTTCAAGAGCGGCCTTCCTGGTGGGTTGACTGGCGGTAGAAGCGGGAAGCATAAACTTATTGTTAAAGGTTGCTGATATTCATGTCCTTTGTTCACCTGCACGTTCATTCCCAATACTCCATTCTTGATGGTTTCAGTGATCTCAAGAAGCTGGTGGAACACACCAAGAAACTGGAAATGCCTGCCGTGGCCCTGACCGACCACGGCACAATGTTTGGGGTGATCGATTTTTATAATTACGCCAGGGCAGAAGGCATCAAGCCAATCATCGGCCTGGAAGCCTACATGGCTACACGCGGCATGAATGACCGCGATGCCAAGTATGACAAACACAATCATCATGTTTTACTGCTGGCTGAAAACCAGGCGGGCTACAAAAACTTGTTGAAGATTGCCAGCGATGCCCAGTTGGAAGGGTTCTACTATAAACCACGCATTGATCACGACTACCTTGCCGCCCATTCTGAAGGATTGATCTGCACCTCGGCCTGCATGGCGGGTGAAATACCGCACGCCATTCTGGAAGAGGGAGAGGAAACGGCTCTTCAGAAGCTGGATTGGTATTTCAATGTTTTTGGTCGCGAGCGCTTTTTCCTGGAGTTACAGCGTCACAATATTGATGAACTGGAAAAGGTAAACCAGACTTTGCTGCGCATGGGCAAACGCTATGATGCGCGCTTCATTGCGACCAACGATGTGCATTATGTTGAGCAAAAAGACGCGCTGTATCAGGATATTATGCTTGCCATCCAGACTGGCGCTTTGTTGACCGACCCGCATCGCATGAAAATGAATGATGACAGCTATTTTCTGCGCAGCCCGGCGCAGATGGCTGCCCTGTTTGCCGATATTCCCCAGGCTCTGCCTACCACTTTGGAAATTGCTGAGCGCTGCAATGTTGACCTCGGCATGACCGGTTACCATTTGCCGGTGTTTGATGTGCCGCCGGGTTATACCACCAGTTCGTATCTGCGCATGCTGTGCGATCAGGGCTTGCAGCGCCGCTATGGCAGCCGGGCCAATGACCCGCAGGTGCTGGAGCGCCTGGAATATGAACTGGGCGTGATCGATACGATGGGCTTTGTGGCTTATTTTCTCATCGTATGGGATCTTTGCCGGCACGCGGCCGAGCTGGGTATCTGGTACAATGCGCGCGGCTCGGCCGCCGGCTCGCTGGTGGCCTACACCCTCGACATCACCAATGTTGAGCCATTGAGCCACGGTCTGATCTTTGAGCGTTTCCTCAACCCGGATCGGGTCAACATGCCGGATATCGATCTGGATTTTCAGGATGACCGCCGGGCAGACATCATGCAGTACTGCGCTGACAAGTATGGCGCTGACCGCGTTTCGCAGATCATTACCTTTGGCACCATGGGTGCCAAAGCCGCCATTCGGGATGTGGGCCGGGTTAAAGATATTCCCCTTTCGGAAGTAGACAGGGTTGCCAAGTTGATTCCCGGCACCCCGGGCATGACCATTGATCAGGCCTTTGAGCTTTCTTCCGAGCTAAAGCAAATGTATGAACAATTTGATTACCTGCGCGACCTGTTGGATACGGCCAGGGCCATGGAAGGTGCCATCCGTAACGCCGGCACGCATGCTTGCGGGGTAATCATCACTGACGTGCCCATCACCGAATACGCTCCCCTGCACCGCCCGACCAACAATGCGGACGACAGCCCGATCAAAGCGGTCGCCCAGTTTGAGATGGCCGTGGTGGATTCACTGGGTTTGCTGAAAGTGGATTTTCTTGGTCTTTCCACCCTGACCATCATGCAGCGCGCATGCAAGTTGATCGAGGAGCGGCACGGGGTTCGTTACAATCTTGAGAACATCCCACTGGATGATCCGCAGACTTTCAAATTCATGGGCGAGGGCCATACGGCTGGCGTCTTCCAACTGGAAGGCAGCGGCATGACCCGCTACCTGATGCAGATGAAGCCACGTAATTTGGCCAACATCATCGCCATGGTGGCCCTCTACCGCCCAGGCCCATTGCAGTTCATTCCTCAATATATCCGCCGTATGCATAACGAGGAAAAGGTTGATTACCGCGACCCCAAGCTGGAGCCGATCCTCAACGAAACCTTTGGCATTCCCATTTATCAGGAGCAGATCATGTTTGCCGCCATGCAGCTGGCGAATTATACGGCTTCCGAGGCGGATGACTTGCGCAAGGCGATTGCCAAAAAGAAACCCAAGCAGATCGAAATGCACCGCAAGAAATTCGTCAAGGGTGCAGTGGACAACAAAATTCCCCTGACGACCGCGGAACAGATCTTCACCGATTGGGAAGACTTTGCCCGCTATGGATTTAACAAAAGCCATGCCGCGGATTATGGTGTGATTGCTGTCGAGACAGCCTATCTCAAGGCCCATTACAGGGTGGAATACATGACGGCCCTGCTGTCGGCCTCCAAGAACGATGCCGGCAAGGTGGCCTTCTATGTGGCGGATTGTCAGAGCATGGGTATTGAGGTGCTGCCGCCGGACATCAATCAGAGCCAGTGGGACTTCAGCATTGAAGATCGGCCGGATGCCACGCCAGTCATTCGCTTTGGCATGGGGGCGGTCAAAAACGTGGGCTTTGGCCCTGTGGAGACCATCCTGGCGTCCAGGGAAAATGGCCCGTTTGCAGACCTGGGCGACTTTGCCCGCCGGGTGGACTTGCGCCACGTGGGCAAGCGCGCTCTGGAAAGCCTGATCCGGGTGGGTGCGCTGGATGCCTTTGGGTCGCGCGGCGCCCTGCTGGTGGCCCTGGACAGTTTGGTTGCCATCAGCGGCAGCCATTTTAAGGCTGCTGAAAGCGGCCAGCTCAGCTTCTTTGGTGAAATAACCGGCGTGCAGGAGGAGATCCACCTGCCGCTGGTGAACATGGTTGACCCGCGCGAACAGTTGGAATGGGAGCGTGAACTGCTGGGATTGTATGTTTCTGACCATCCTCTTTCGCCTTACATGGGGTTGTTGAAAAGCAAGGTTACTCATTTCCTGGGCCAACTGGGAGAAGTGCCTGATAAACACCCGGTAACAGTGGCCGGGATGGTGGTGCGGATGCGCCGTCACCAAACCAAGAAAGGCGACCCAATGGCTTTTGCCACACTGGAAGATATTCAGGGCACGCTGGATCTGGTCATCTTCCCCCGCGTGTGGCAGGAATTTGCCAGCCTGGTGCAAGTGGACAATCTGCTGCTGGTGCGCGGCAAGGTGGATGCAGATGGTTCAGATCCCAAAGTGCTGGTGGACCATCTTGAGCTGATCACGCTGGAGGATATGGAACAGATTCCCGAGGATGTTTTGCTGCCCATCCCCGGCCTGGATGATCTGCTGCCCATGACGGATATGGACGCGCCTGAATGGGATGGTCCAGGTCTGGATGAGACAGAACAGTTTCTGCCGCAGAGCGAAGATGAAGACGATGAAACCGGGCCGGCTGAGCCGCCCGACCTGGAAGATGAGAACCCTGCCCTGAGGGTGACCCCGGTTTGTCATGTCCCGCCAGATGAGGAGCCGCTACCTGAGCCTGAGCTCACTGTTCCCTCACCAGCCCGGCAGCCGGAAGAGCGGCCAGCGCAGACCGTTTCTGAACCGGATGACCCATATGGTGATGGCCCGCCGATGCCCGATGACTGGGTGATCGCGCCGCGGCCAGCCCGGTTGGGTGCCATGCCCACCCCGCAGCCACAGACCCCAGACAAGCCGTCCGCGATTGAACTGCCAAAGCCGCCCGCCGCCCCGGCCAAAAAGGATGAAGCAACAACCCATCAGCCGGCCACGCTCCAGGAATTCAGGCTGCCGCCTTATCTTGTGCCGCCCGGCGGACCCGCCGCTGGCCTGGGACTGGATCTGATGCTGGACAAGAAGGGCGAAAAGCCGCGCATGCTGACCGTTGTGCTGCCTTCCAGCGGCGATCGAGGCCGTGACCAGCGGCGTTTGCAGCGTTTGCACGGCTTGCTGCGTTCCTGCCCAGGCAGAGATCGCTTTGCCTTGATGATCCAGGAATCCGGACATCATTACCTGGTGGAGTTCCCCAACACCACCACTGGCATCAGCACCGAGATGCTGCGCAGGGTCAGCGACCTGATTGGCGAGGAGAACGTGCGTGTGACGCCGCTCAATGCCTGACGATCCTCAATTTCCAATTTTCTTGTATAAGGACGGCTCTGTGGACTGTAGTATGAAAACAAAAACCCGCTCACCTCGAAAAACTTGGTGAGCGGGTTTTGAATGATCAAACCGTACGCTGGGCTTGTATCATCCCCGTATGGGGGGTGAAGCGTATGGTTGTTAATTGCGGTTATTCTTCTTCGCTGCGGTCGCGCTCGCGCAGGTGCGGGAAAAGGATCACCTCGCGGATGCTGCGCCGGTTGGTGAGCAGCATGGTCAGGCGGTCCACGCCGATGCCAAAACCACCGCAGGGCGGCATACCGTAGGACATGGCGCGCAGATAATCCTCATCCAGCGGGTTCTTTTCTTCATCTTCATCTTCGTAGGTGTGACCCATTTCCAGGAAACGGCTTTCCTGATCCAGGGGGTCATTCAATTCAGTGAAAGCGTTGCACAATTCCATGCCGCCCACAAAACCTTCAAAGCGTTCCACGGTTTGCGGATCGCCCGGTTTGCTTTTGGCCAGGGGCGAAATATCGCGCGGATAATCATACAGGAAGGTGGGCTGGATGAAGCTCGGTTCCAGGTAATCGCCCAGCAGAGCGTCGATCAGCTTGCCGCGCGGCGAACCAGGTTTGGCCTTGATGCCTTTGGCGATCATGGCGGCTTCCAGGCTTTCGGCGGTGGGGTGAGCTTCAATGTCGATGCCGACGACGTCGATCAATCCCTGGCGCAATTCCACCCGCCGCCAGGGCGGGGTCAGGTCGATCTCGTTTCCGTTGAACTGGATGTGCATTGTACCCAGAGTCTTTTGCGCCACTTGCGAGACCATCTGCTCGGTCATTTCCATGATCTGAAGGTAGTCGGCATAGGCCATGTAGAATTCCAGCTGGGTAAATTCAGGGTTGTGCTTGAAGGAAACACCTTCATTGCGGAAATCGCGTCCGATCTCGTAGACCCGGTCCAGCCCGCCCACCAGCAGGCGCTTCAGATACAGCTCGAAAGAGATGCGCAGGAAGAGGTCCTGGTGAAGCTGGTTATGGTGGGTCACGAAGGGTCGGGCGGCCGCACCGCCATAGATGGGCTGCAGGATGGGCGTTTCCACTTCCAGAAAACCGCGCTCATCAAGAAATTCGCGCAACGCCCTGACCACACCGGCGCGGGTGTGGAAGATTTCGCGCACTTCGGGGTTGACTGCCAGGTCGGCGTAACGCTGCCGGAAGCGCACTTCGGGGTCGGACAGGGTGGCATATTGCACCACTTCACCGTCTTCGCTTTCCACATTCTTGGCCGCCGGCAGGGGAAGGATCGACTTGGCCAGCATCTTGAAGGACTCCACCCGCAGCGAGATTTCGCCAGTGCGGGTGCGGAACATTTCGCCGCTGGCTTCAATGAAATCGCCGATGTTGAAGAATTCCCTGAACTGCTGGAAGGCTTCCTCGCCGATGTCATTGATGCGGAAAAAGAGCTGCACCGTGCCGCTGGCATCTTCAATGTGGCTGAAGATGATCTTGCCCATCACGCGCAGCGAGCGCATGCGGCCGGTCAAAGAGGCCTTGATCGGGTTGCTGTCGTTGGCGCTTTCTGCCGCTTCAAATGCTGTGCGGGCTTCCAGCACCGAGTGGGTGCGCTGAATGCGGGTCGGGTAGGGTTCCAGCCCGGCTGCCCGCATCTGGTGGATCTTGTCGACTCGTTGTTGTTCAAGCTCAGAAAATTCCATATCCAGATTCCTTTAAACAATAGCCCCGCCCGCAAAGTTGGGCAGGGCTGAATTTGACAGTCAGCGTTTGCTAACCAACTTTCACAATTTTGACGGTGAAGGAACCAGCAGGCGCCTTCACTTCAACCATGTCGCCGGCCTTATGCCCGACCAGGGCCTGGCCCAGGGGAGATTCATTCGAGATCCTGCCCTCGCGGGCCTTGGCTTCGGCGCTGCCCACGATGACAAAGGTCTCCGGCTCCAGATCATCTTCCTGGATGGTTACCTTTGAGCCAAACTGGATCACATCGGAGGGGATGTCGTGACTATCCACCACTTTTGCCGCCGCCAGCAGGATCTCCAATTCCTTGATGCGCCCTTCCACAAAGGCCTGCTCATTCTTGGCAGCCTCGTATTCTGCGTTTTCGATGAGTTCGCCGCCTTCGGCGATGGCCTCATGCAGGCGATCGGCAATCTCGTTGCGCCGTTCGTTACGCAGAAAGTCCAGTTCTTCCTGGAGTCTGTTGTACCCTTCGCGGGTCAGAAACGCAGTTTGCATCTTTTTTTATTCCTTCGTAGTTATGTGCCCTGTCCGAAAGTTTTCGGCGAACCCCATTGCGGCAGTGAAGGTTGACAAATGGTGCCCCCAGGGGTTGATCGGGGACACCGTTGGAATGGTTCAGTTAAATTGGACGATATTGCTGTTTTCGTTTGCTATCAAATAAAAAACACTCCCTGCGGAGCGGCAAAATCGAGGTGGCCTTCAATTGCCGATATGATAACATAAAAAATTTTTATGTGCAAGTTAACAAAATTGGGTCTTTGGGACCAACCGTGAAGCATGGTAGATATGGGGGTGATTTTGTACTTCGCCCCAAAATCACCCCCATCAAACTTCTTTTTCACAGCAATTCCCAGAGAGCCACAAAATTTTGCTTCCAGGGCTTTCTCTGACCCCGGGAAGATCTAGAAGAAGACTTTCACCAGTTTGAGAGCCTGTTGTTTCCACGGTACGCGGTGCGTTACGCCTTCGCCTTCACTGAAATTATCCTTGTTTTTCAGATACCAGTCATAATTGCGCAGCATGGCGTCCTGGTTGGAATATTTTGGCTGAAAGTTGAGTACTTGCTGCGCCTTGTCAATGGAAACGAAAGAATCTTTCGAAGCCGTTTCATAGATCCACGGATACAAAGGTGATAACTTTAATGCTTCCAGAACCTTTAGCACAAGGATGACAGGTTTGGCGGGAAAAGGCACAATGCGCTTCTTGAAGCCTGCCGCATCCAGCACTGCCTGGTAATCCTGCTTCATGGTGGTGTATTCTGCCGCACCAATATTGAAGGTGTCATTGACGGCTTTTTCGTCCAGCGTCATGCTGGAATGGATCGCCTGGCACAGGTCTTCAACATCCATCAACTGGTAGCGGTTGTTGCCAGAACCGATCATGGGGAAGTTTCTGCCCTCGCTGGCCCAATCATAGAAGATGGCAAACACGCCCAGCCTTTCGGGGCCAACAAAAGACTTTGGCCGCAGGATAGGCACGCACAGACCTTTCTGGCGATATTGGTGGCAGAGCTCTTCGGCTTTGATCTTTGCTTCGCCGTAGGGGCCAACGCCAAT
This sequence comes from Anaerolineales bacterium, assembly GCA_020060485.1. Next base: position 6,859 of record JAGVAB010000032.1, on the reverse strand, counting down.
CACCGGGTCGGTTTCATACAGCGGGTGATGATCGGGGACGCCATAAACGGCAGTGGAAGAGATGTGGATAAAGCGTTTGACGCCATATTCCAGCGCCTGCTGCAAAAGGATGTGCGTTCCTTCAACGTCTGTTGAATAGATTTCTTCAGGGGTGTACAGGGGCAGGGCAGCAGCGGTATGGATGACGATGTCTGCGCCTTGCATGCTTTTCTTTACCGCTTCCGGGTCGCGGATGTCGCCCTGCAGGAAGGTGATCTTGTCGCGTTCCGGGTAGGTGAAGTCCACCAGGTCGATGCCCGAAATATCTTCATAGCCTCTTTCCAGCAAATAGCGCACCAGATTGATGCTCAAAAATCCACTGATGCCGGTGATATAAATTTTCATGATGATGCGAACCTTTCAGGGAAGGTCACCCGGGGTTGAATCGTTATGTTAGGGCCTGCCCGGGAGCCTGGGCGTTTTGGATTTGGGTTTTCTTGTTGGTCGCTGCTATTATAACCCAGGATGTCCCCATCGCGATGACAACTACGACTTTGTCGTTGCGAGACTCCTTTAAGGGTCGAAGCAATTTCGGATATTGGCTTGGAGATTGCTTCGTTGGGTTGCGCCCGCCTCGCAACGACGCTGGTGGTGGGGAGTGCCACGCTTCGGCTGCGCCCGCCTGGGAGCGACGCGTAATGGGGTGGAGATTGCTTTGCCGCGCTCGCAACAACGCGGGTGGTGGGCAAAATTGCGCCCCACACCCTTCGACAAACTCAGGGTGCGGGGCAAATGTCATTTTGTTCGCAATGATGTTCTTTAATTGGCTTTGTAGTTCGCCCCTTTGGCCAGCGCGCTCAGGTTGGCTTCCAGCAGGTGCATGTGTCGTTCAGGGAGATGTTCCTTTAAGGTGCGTTCGAAGGCGTCCAGGGTGATGATCGGCAGGTGGGCGATCAGCGCGCCCAGCATGACCATGTTGGTCATGCGTTTGTTGCCCTGTTCTTCAGCCAGTTGGCTGCCCGGCAGGACGACCGCGGTAATGTCTTCCCGCTGCACCTGGCGGTCGATCATCGAGGAATCGACAACGAGCAGCCCGCCCGGTTTGACTTCGCTTTCGTATTTGACCAGTGAAGGCAGGTTCATAACGATACAGGCCGAGGGGCGGCTGACCACAGGCGCACCGATCTCCTCGTCCGAGATGATCACCGTGCAGTTGGCCGTACCGCCGCGCATTTCGGGGCCATACGAGGGATACCAAGTGACCTCGAGGCCTTCATCCATGGCGGTATAGGCCAGCAGTTGTCCGGCAAAGAGGACTCCCTGGCCGCCAAAACCGGAAATGATGATTTCTGTTTGCATCGAATCCCTCCTATGCTTTCACATCGGCCAGGGCCGGATGCACCTTGTAGTCGCCCAGGGGATAGAAGGGCAGCATGTTGGTTTCGATCCAGCTCAGAGCGTCCACCGGCTGGTCGCCCCAGTTGGTGGGGCAGGTGGAGAGCAATTCCACCATTGAAAAACCGAGGCCGCGCGCCTGGGTCTCGAAGGCCATGCGGATGGCTTTCTTGGCCTGGCGCATGTGCTTGGGGTCGTGCAGGCTGCGCCGCACCACATAGCCAGCGCCGTCCAGGGTGGCCAGCATCTCGGCGGTGCGCAGGGGGTAGCCGGCGTTTTCCACGTCCCGACCATTGGGAGAAGAAGCCGTCTTTTGACCGGGCAGGGTGGTGGGGGCCATTTGACCACCTGTCATGCCGTAGATGGCGTTGTTGATGAAGATGACGGTGATGTTCTCGCCGCGGGCAGCTGCGGCTGCAATCTCGCCCATGCCGATCGAAGCCAGGTCGCCATCGCCCTGGTAAGTCATCACGAACTTGTCCGGCAGGGTGCGCTTGATGCCGGTGGCCATGGCGGGCGCCCGTCCGTGCGGGGCCTGGGTGAAATCAAAGTTGAAATAATGATAGGTAAAGACCGAGCAGCCGACTGAGGCCACGCCGATGGTCTTTTCGCGAATGCCCATTTCATCCACCACTTCGGCCACCAGGTGGTGGGCGATGCCGTGCGTGCAGCCAGGGCAGTAGTGGGTGGGCGCAGGCCGGAAGGAAGCCGGGCGCTGATAGACGATGGTCTCGTTTTGTTCAAGAAGGGTGCCCATGCTCACAATCCTTTCACTGCACAGATTTCGGCAAGCCAGCGGTCACGGGGGTGAGAATCGAGGGGCGGCGTTTCTGCTGCCATGCGGCGGATGCCGTCCAGGATCTCCTCGGCCATGGGGATGACCCCGCCGGGGTGGCCGAGGAAAGAGAGCGGCAGGCAGCTTTTGGTGTGCAGCAGCACATCCTCCAGCATCTGACCGTTGTTCATTTCCACCACCAGGGCGGATTCCAGGCTGTGGCTGATGCGTTCCATAACCTGTACCGGGAAGGGGCTGAGGGTGACCGGGCGCACCAAGCCCACCGGGATGCCCTCGGCACGGGCTGAACGCACGGCTGAAAGTGCGATGCGTCCTGAGGTGCCAAAGCCGATGACCGCATAGCGGGCGTCTTCCATGAAGTATTCCTTGCAGATCACTTCATTGGCGCACACTTCCTGCCAGCGTTTGAGGATGCGCAGGTTGGTGAGTTCTTGCTTGGGCGGGTCGAGGGCGATGGAGGTCAAAAAACGGGCCGGTCGGCCTTCGCAGCCATCTGTGGCCCATTCGGGGAATTGTTTTTTGCGGGGTTTCATCGGCGGCAGGTCGGCGGGTTCCATCATCTGTCCGATGCTGCCGTCAATAAGGATGATGACGATCGAGCGGTATTTCTCCGCCAGGTCGAACGCGCCGTAGGTAAGGTCGATGGTTTCCTGAATGTTGGCCGGAGCCAGCACGATGGGATAGTAGTCGCCATGCCCGCCGCCATGCACAATGTGGTTGTAGTCGCTTTGGGCGGGGGCGATGTTGCCCAGCCCAGGGCCGCCGCGCATCACATCCACCAGCACTGCGGGTAGTTCGGTGCCAGCGATGTAGGATAATCCTTCCATCATCAGGCTCACGCCCGGGCTGGAGGAGGAGGTCATCGCCCGCCGGCCGGTGCAGGCCGCGCCATAGACCATGTTGATCGCGCCCAGCTCACTTTCTGCCTGCACAAAGGCGCGCTGTAATTCCGGCATGCGGTATGAAAGGTATTCCAGCGCTTCGGTCTGCGGGGTGATCGGGTAACCGAAGTAAGCATCCAGCCCGGCGCGTACCGCCGCCTCGGCAAAAGCGATGTTCCCTTTGAGAAGTTCTCTGGTCATTCATTCCTCCCAGTTGCCGTCTGGACAGGCTGTTTGGCAAAACGATAGACGGTGATGGCCGCGTCCGGACAGACCAGAGCGCAGGTAGCGCAGGCGATGCAGTCTTCCAGGTATTGCTCGGCCGGGTGGTATCCCTTGGCGTTCAGTCTATCCGGCGCCAGACGGATCACCTGTTGCGGGCAGAAATTCACACACAAACCACAGCCTTTGCAGTAAAAATCGCTGACCTCGATTCGTCCCTTTGGGGGCATTCATTCCTCCTTGTTAAGACAGTTGGATAGCAGGATTCATAAGGTGCGTGAAGAAACTGCGATGCGTTTTATGCCGGCTTGCCGGCACACTACCATTGTGCCCGTGGCTGCCAGGTTTGGGAAGTGTCAATCATCATCATCCCCTCAAACAAAGCTCCGCAGATTTGGCGAGCATATTAAGGCATGCCCGCAAAGGAAACGCCTTAAAAACAACAAAAAAAGTAGAAAGATTGAAAATTACTCTAATCAAACTCTAAAGTGGAATTAATCAAACTCTAAAGCCGCGCCCTGGGACATGGTGGTTATAATGATACTGGAGGTTCACATGCCGACATTCTCGAACGAGAAATCCTTATCCACCGATAGAACTGGCCTGTTTCACAAATTGGCTGGCTATGCCAGGTTGGTTGTGCGCCTGGTGCTGGATGCGCGGGTCAGCTTGTTCCTCAAGGTGCTGCCGCTGGGCAGTTTGCTATATTTGTTGCTGCCCGATCTGTTTCCCTTTATAGTGGATGATGCGGTGGTGCTGGGGCTGGGCGTTTACCTTTTTGTTGCGCTTTGCCCCCAGGACGTGGTGCAAGAACATCTGGCAGAACTGGAGCAGCAGGGACTGGCCTTTTCGGGCGCACCTGCGGCGGCCAACCCGGTGGTGGATGTGCAGGCTGAGGAGCAAGACGTCCAATAAGCTGATGCTGGCTGCTGGCTAATCATCCAAACTGAATCATCGCAGACGACATTCCTAATCAGTTTCAGAAAAACGCCGTTTCGTTGCGGAATGGTGGTGTGTTTTGTGTTGCTTTTGAAAGGAGAAAAAAATGAAGAAATATTCTTATCTTATTGTTGTAACAGGTCTGGTTTTGTTGACCATGGCGTGCAGTCTGGGATCCCTCACCGGCCGCAAAGCCCCCGAGGCTGTTCAGGCAGCTGTGCTGCCCACTTCCGCGATCAGCGGCGTGGGTCAGGTTGAGGTGCAGCCCACCCCCACCCCCAAGCTCAAGGAGGTTTCGGATAACTATCTTGATGAGTTCAATGTGTTGACCGATGACTGGGCGGCGCCGATCACCCTCACCACCCAGGCCTTGCCGGGCAAGGAGAAGTCCAAAATTTCGTATCAGGACAGCAAATTGAACTTCGGTTTGTATGATTTTGAGACCTATGTCTATCAATTCAACCAGCGCCCGGCTGTTGCTGATGTGTTGATGGAGCTGAAATATCAATCCGGCGGCGCCAATGAAAACGGCATTGCCCTGTTGTGTCGTGCCAAGCCAGACCAATCGGAATGGTATGAGTTCCGCGTTTCGAGCACGGGCCAGTATGCCATTTACCATTATCAGGCTGCGTTGCGGGATGATTACAAGAATCCATACAAGGAACTGGCCAAGGGTGTGTCCTCTGCCATTCGCCCAACCCGCGAGAATGTGATGCGCGTTTTGTGCCAGGGTTCCTCCCTGGTGCTGGAAGTCAATGGCGAGATGGTGAAGACCGTCCAGGACAGCCAGTTGACCGAAGGCGGCCTGGTGGGGATCGGCGCCATGTCATACAATAATATGCCGGTCAACATCATGATGGATTATTTCGGGCTTTCCAAGCCATAGTCCCTGGTTTGCTCACGATCAAAACGCCGCCCAACCGGGCGGTGTTTTTTTGAGAGAACTGGTCACTGAGTTCGTCAAAGTGCCGGTTTGATTTTGCCGCAAATCATATAAATCATATCAATTTAGTAAAATATAACCTGCTTCACTTGACTTTCAATTTGAATCTCATTATAGTAAATTCATCTCATAATCATCCAATGCGCCGCTTTTTCCTGGCTGGCGAAAAGGACTTTTTTGGTATACACAAGGAGAGGAAACGAAGATGAAACGGATCAAGAAGCTTCTATTTATATCGTTGTCACTGCTGTTGCTGCTGGCTTGCAGCCTTGGCGGGGCAAAAGCGACTGAAGAGCCGCCGGTTGTTTTGGAGATCCCCACCCTGGCAGCGCTTCCTCAGGAAGCGCCCACCCTGCCGCCTCCACCACCAGTGGAAGAAACGGTGGTCGAAGCGCAGCCCGAGGTGCCTGAACCAACGCCCACTGAGGTTTCTTTTGATGCTGCAAGCGCCACCTGGAAGGAGTTCGTTACCGCTGGTGACAAAAGCAAGGAATTCTCTTTTCAGATGGGCCGGCGCGTGATCTTCGAATTGCCCTCGGCTGAAACATATTCCTATGTGTTTGCCGAAGATGTCAGTTTTGGCGATGTATATGTGGAAACTGAAGTGGAAACCGTCAAGGCGGATCGCAATGGCATTGCGCTGATCTGCCGCCATTCGGACCGGGGCTGGTATGAGCTGCGCATCGCCACCCGCGGCGTTGAGACAGGCTCTTACCAACTTTACCGCTATGATCCGGATTTGCTGGCCCGCAAGCAGGTGCCCTATGTCAACCTGCTCAAGAACATGACCAAGATCAATACGCCAGATATCATCAATGGTTTGTTGAAGATCAACACCCTTGGCTTTTCCTGCAAGGGCGAGGAACTGCGCGTCTTCATCAATGGCGTTGAGCAGCTGCCGCCCGACAAGCGGGTGGTAACAGACAACCGCCTGAAGGAAGGCTCGGTGGGTATGGGCGCCATGTCCTTTGGTAATGGCCCGGTGCAGATCGAGTTCCTGCTGGATTCGTATACCGCCACCGAGTAATCCCGGTTTGTTTTGTGTACCAGACTGGTGGGAGGCACTCTCACCAGTCTTTGTTTTGAAAGAAGCGGTCACTGAACTTTTCGAAGTGTCCGGGTTGATTAGTGCCAGGGAGTTCAGGTGAGCGATTGTGGCCGCGAAGCGTCCTAGCCGTGATGGGGATTGCCACGTCGGGTGAAACCCTCCTCCAACGACAAAATTTACAACATTTTAGTGCGCCCTCTGCTAAGGCAATTGCATCAAAAATTCTTTTCTACGATAAATGAATGTTTACCCCATTCCTAACCCCGCCCCAAGGCGGGGAATTGAGAAGATTGCAGCGAGTTTGAGCACAATGCGCTCAAACTCGCTGCAAAAAAAAGTTTTTCGGGAGATGGGTAAAAAACATTTCAACACGGAGCAAGATGCAATTGCCCACGCCCACTGCTATGGCATTTTCAAGAAAGCTTGACAAAAGAGATTTTCGAAAGCAGTGGAATACATTCAGTCCAAATCAGTTGCAAAATACCGGTGATGATTTACCCCTTCCCGCAAAGAATGAAGATCACACGTCAAGCACCTCGCGGGGAGGGGAGTTTGAAGGGTGGGGTGCAGAAAACCTGGCGATATACGCAAACCAGGGCTTATTTGGCCTGTAATTTGGCGTCATCATTAAGATAAGGGAACTGCAAATTAACCTT
>JAGVAB010000173.1 GCA_020060485.1 Anaerolineales bacterium | reverse complement strand
ATATCTGCCCGCAGCGCTTTTTCCCCAATCTGATTACATTTATCCAGAGATCAACGCAAGCAGGGTTTTCAGGGCTTGAGCTGTTTCCGGCGTTGACTCCAGCATTGGCATATGCCCCGCACTTGCAATCTCAAAATAGCGATCGGGCGGCAAGACTGCTCCCATGCGGCGCGACCAGTCCAGCGGGATGATCTGGTCCTGGCCACCAGCGATCAAGACCACCGGTACATGCAGCGAAGCCAGCAGTGCACTTTCATCCTGACGATCAATCATTCCGGCCAGCACACCAGCCACGCCCTGCGGGGAAGCCTTCAGAATAAGTTGGCGCATTTCTTCAGCCAGAGCGGGCTGATTGGTCAGCTTGTCAGCCATCCCCGTCAATTGGACTGTCCCGTTTTGCAGCACTTCTTCGGCTGTCTTCAAACGGTCTGCCCGTTTTTCCGGCGGGTCGGCATATGCATGAGAAGCCACCAGTGCCAGACCCAGCAGACGGTCAGAAAACTGGCGGGCAAACGCCAGGGCCACATAGCCGCCCATGGAATGCCCCGCTACAACCGCCTGATCCACTTCCAGCCTGTCCAACAGACGCACCACATCTTCAGCCATGTTATACATGGAATATGGGCCTTCTGGAGCCGGGGAACGGCCATGACCGCGCAGGTCTGGCAGAATGAAACGTGCCTCCTGGCGCATTTCACGCACAAGAGGCAGCCAGATGGTATGGTCCAATGGATAGCCATGCAGGCAAACCAGCGGGACACCGCGCCCCGCCTCCTCAAAATACAGGGAAACATTCCGGTTCATTCCTGAAAACCTCCTGATCCATTCCTGCCCAGCCACTCACGGGCAAAATCCAGCGCCTGTTGATGATCGGTCACCTGACCACAAGCCTGCGCCTCTTCCACATCGGCCAGCAGCATCCCCATTTGACGGCCAGGCTGCATGTCCAACAAGGCGATTAAATCCTTGCCGCCCAACAAGCGCGGCGGCCGCACCACTTCTTCGTGCTGCTCCCACCAGGTGGCGAACATGATCTCCACCACCTGTAATTCGGCCTGCCAGGTTTCCACCGTCAACTCTGACCCATACACTGCCAGCACATCTGCCAGCGAAAGCAAACAAACATCGATCCCCGCCTCCCCGGCATCCCGGAAAAAGCGGTAAACGGCCCGCCTGCCAGGCGGCTGCGGCTCTTTTGCCAAAAAATGAATACGCATATGTTCAGCCACGATCAATTGCAGACGGGATACTTCATCGTGACTCAAAGCCAGATCATTGCCGCACTGGGCAGTCAGGTCAGCGCCCAGATCATCATGCCCAAAGAAGCGCAGGCGGCCATCCTTGTCAATTTGCCGCGCCCCATATTTGCCACTGTCATGCAGCAACGCTGCCAGCGTAACCAACCCGTGCAGCGGCCTGCCCTTTACCAGTTCTTTTGAAAAGTGCTCTGCCAGGCGCGGCCGGAAACGCCCCAGCCTGGTTACTGCCATGCCCAGAAAAAGATTGGCCGCATCATCCTCATGGCGCGCATCCACCAAAACGGCAAACAAGCGCTCCAGGTTTTGCAGGGTGGCCAGGGTATGCTCCCAGACCCCATACACGTGCGGCGGTGCCTGGGTTACATCTTTCAGAACCACAATCTCGGGGAATAACTGCTCCAGCACACCCGCCTGATCCAACAGGCGAATTGCCGAAGCGAAACGCTGCCCACAAGCCATGCGGAAGATTTCATCCCGCTTGCGCTCGGTTGCCGTCCGTGGCAATTCTGCAGACGATGCCTGCATAGCCTGCCACGTCTCGGGAGTGATCTGAAGCTGAAAGTGCAGCGCCAGCCGGATGGCGCGCAGGATGCGGATTGGATCCTGGGTAAAAGCCTGTGGCGCACACATCCGCAGGACCCTGTCCCTCAGGTCTTGCGCACCGTTCAGAGGATCGATCAAATTTCGTTGCCCCCAAACCGGCAAAGCCATGGCATTGATTGTAAAATCACGCTCCCGCAAGTCATCCTGCAAAGTTGGGGCGCGCAGCCCGGCAAAATCCAGAACGAAGTCTTTCCCCTTTTCAATCGTCAGGATCACCCGGGAGGTGTTGCGCTCGTCATCCAGCATAAAGAATGCGCCCTTGAGGGCGTTAGCCGTGCGCCTGGCAACCCGGCGCACATCTCCCTGCATCACAAAGTCCAGATCATGGGCCGGCATATCCAGAAGCAGGTCGCGCACTGCCCCGCCAACCAGATAAATTGGCGTATCCTCTGTCACCAGCGTGCACAGTACCTGCATAACCCGCTCCAGCATGGAAGCGGATGCTTTCATTTCCATCAGGTTTATCCCGACTTTTCCTCAGGGCTCTCAAATTTCGCCAGATCAACCACGCCGATAAAGGGTAAATTGCGATAATATTCATCCAGATCAAGGCCATAGCCGAATACAAATTTGTCCTCAATCTTAAATCCCGTATAGCGGATGGGGACCTCAACCTCGCGGCGGGAATACTTGTCCAGCAGGGTGCAGATGTGCAAACTGGCCGGGTTGCGGCTGGACAACATGCCGACCACAGCCGCCAGGGTGTGACCGCTGTCAACGATGTCCTCCACGATCAAAACATGCTTGTCCAGGATATCGGTGTTCAGATCAAGGGTGATACGCGCCTGGCCGCTGGTCTGGCGTTTTCCCACCCCATAGGACGAAACTGCCATGAACTCAATCGCATGCCGCACATCAATATTGCGCATCAGATCCGTCAGGAACATGACCCCGCCCCGCAAAATGCACACCAACAGAAGCTCTTTACCCTTGTAATCCTGGCTGATCTGTGCCCCAAGTTCGGCAATGCGCTCCTGTAATTCTGCCTCTGAAACCAGAATTTCCTTAAGATATTCTCGATAGTCTCTCATTTGCACAACCTTTCCATCCGTCTTTGCAGGTCTCTCAATTACGCGGCACTTTATGATGCTGGCGACAGCGGGCTTCATACATTTCCGAAGCCCCCACAATCACCACCGGATCGTCATAACGAGCCGGCGAGCCATTTACCAGGCGCTGGGTGCGGCTGGCGGATTCCCCGCAAACCATGCAAATCGCCCGCAGCTTCTCCACCCGTTCGGCTTTGGCCATCAGGAATGGCATCATACCGAAAGGCTCGCCGCGGAAGTCCATGTCCAACCCGGCAACGATCACCCGCACACCGCGTTCAACCAGTTCGTCGACCACATTCATGATCTCGGCCGACATGAATTGGGCTTCATCAATACCCACCACGGTTGTGTCCGGCGCCAGGCTGCTCAGTATTTCTACGGCATCTCGCACAGGTATGGCGTCAAAAGCCATACCGGCATGCGACATGACCTTTTCTTCGACGTAGCGGGTATCAATCGCCGGCTTGAAGACCTGCACCTTCTGGCGGGCGATCTCTGCCCGGCGCAAGCGCCGGATCAATTCTTCGGTCTTGCCGCAAAACATGGAACCGCAAACCACTTCCAACGAGCCAGTATGATGTTTCATCAATCCCTCACATGATCTCAAGATGTTTCGATTCTACACTATCTTGACATCTTTGGCTCATTTGCTGCCTTAAAAAAGGCGGCAAGAAAAGATTCAAACTGTCACCTCGACCAGAGCGGTGCACGTTTTCACATAAAAAAACTCCCCGAGGTTTTACTCGGGGAGGAAAAATCATGAATGTCTGGATCGAATCAGTCAGCTGATTCTTACTCGGCGACAACCGGCACTTCGTATCCGGCAGCCCGCAGGGCTTTCTTCAGATCAATCAGGGATTTCTGGCCAAAGCCTTCAATGTCCAGTACAGCCTGGTCACCTGCCTCAAGTTTGAGGATGACCTGACCGGCAGTCGTGATCCCGGCTTTTTCCAGGGATTCCAGAATGCGCTTGCCAAGCTTCAACTCCGCCAGAGGACGATCCTGCTCCTGGGATTCTTGCTGGGTAACATACTCCTGCCGGGCCTGCAAACGGCGGTAGAAGCGATCCACCTGGCCTTCCTTGTCCAGCATGCGGGACTGTTGGCCGGTGAAGAAGGGATGACACTGTGAACAGACTTCAGTGCGCACGACTTCCTGGGTGGAACCAGTTTCCCAGGTTACGCCGCAGGCACAACTGACTTTTGCATTGGGGTAATAATTCGGGTGAATACCCTTTTTCATGGTCTACCATCCTTACTCCTGCAACCGTCATCCTCATTTGCGGGGTAACGCTGCAAGAAGCAAATTGTGTGTGAACTTAATTTTCAGCCACCGGCTGAACATTGATCCGTTTTTGCCCGGTGGGCAAAGTCTCGAAAACGACTACCCCATCCACTGTTGCAAACAAGGTGTCATCCTTGCCACGGCCAACATTCTGACCAGGCTTGATGCGGGTGCCGCGCTGGCGAACCAATATGTTGCCAGAAATCACTTGCTCGCCGCCAAAGCGCTTCACGCCCAGGCGCTGAGCATTGCTGTCACGTCCGTTACGACTTGAACCACCACCTTTTTTATGGGCCATTATTTCTACTCCATCTCAATCGCATTGATCTCTAAACGAGTGTACTTCTGGCGATGGCCGGTCTTCACGCGAATGCGCTTCTTCGGACGATACTTGAACACCACGACCTTCTTGCCTTTGACCTCACCGAGGACAGTAGCCTGCACTCTGGCGCCCTTGACAGTGGGAGTGCCGACAAATGCGTTGTCATCCTCCACCACCATGAGCACAGTGTCGATCGTCACCTTCTGGCCATCTTCAACCAGCATACGGTCAACCTGAATGGTGCCGCCTTCGACGGCTTTGTACTGCTTGCCGCCACATTCCACTACAGCATATTTCATTTTAGTTCTCCAATCTTCACTTCACCACAATCCACGCGCTAGTGGGGCGCCCGTTTGAGGGGAAGTTGGGGATACGCACAAAAGTCCCGGCGCTTTGCCAGGACAAGGCGAAAAGAATTATACAGGCTGAAGGCGAGTCTGTCAACAGGGAATTTTGAAAAAAACGGCAATCAGGCAATCAGGCAATCAGGCACCGGGATTATCACTCAGCAGGCACATTTATGTCAACAGTTCACGGCTTCACAATCCAGCCGATGACATCCAGGTCTTGGGCAATTTGATACGCCGCCTTGCCCTCTACATCTACCAGGAAAACACCCTCATCTCTAGACGACCTATGTGTGTAAAAAATGAACCAATATTTGCTGTCTGGAGACCATACTGCCGATCTAAAGTTAGAATTCCAATCAGGTGAAGGATTAATGCAATATCCCTCAACGATATTGGATTGTAAATCCAACACGATATGCCTCGAAGTCTTCTCTGGCTCTTCAAAATACAGCTGGAAAGCCATCAAGCGTCCATCCCTGGAACGACTGGGTTCGGAAATGCCATAAAGTGAATTTTGAAAAATATCCTGAAATTGAGTAACTTGCCTAACAATTCCATTGGAATTAATTAAAAACCATTCTTCATTATATGCCTCTTTAAATTCCGGATTAGGTCCAATCAACAACACGTTACTTCCATCTTCTGCCCATAAAGGGTCGTTAATTATCCCTCCCATAAATGGTAATCGGGCCAGAGATCGGCTATTTTTCACATCCCACAGAGTATTAGTGACAAAGACTTCAGAGTCACTCCACTCTGGATATATTAATCTATTCCCCGTGGGGGAAGGTACCAATTCACCACCATTTAGATAATGAGTAATGTAGAGTACACCACCAAAATAGATGTCAAGGTAATTCGGTAGCTCCTCCAACAAAAATACACTTTCTTCCCCGGTGAATGGGTTGAAGAGAACTGTTTGGTAAAAACCACCTTCTTCGAGTGGCTGATAAATTGCCAATATTGTATTATTATCCATCCAGCGCACTATATGAAACCAATCCCCCTTATCCCATATAATGTATTTTGTATCGCCGTTGGTTAATAAAGTTCCCATTGATTCAACAAAAAGTTTTGTATCGGACAAATCCGGATAAGTCAACCAATTCCCATCGGGAGAAATATAAAATCCGTTCAAGAATTTATAATCGTCTTCAGAAGTTTTTTCGCTGAAGTGAGGGATCTCTACCTTAATACCATTTTCTGGGTCATAGATATATACTGCCCCATCTTGCATTACCAACAAATTCCACGGAATCTCAAACCCCTCCGGCAGACCCTCCTCCACCGGGATACAATCTGAAAACACAATATCCTTCAGCGCCTGCGCATCAGGGGATAGGGGTGTGGGTGTAACCGTGGGCACGGCCGTGGGGCGCGCTGTTGCGGATGGCAGCGTGGTCGGAGTAGGCGGCAGGGATGTGAGCTCAGTGAGCGCGGGCGCGGTCTGCGCCGTGCAGGCGGCCAGGATGATGGTCAGGATGATGAAGGCAAGTTCCGTTTTCTTGTTCATTTCTCCCCGCGGTTGTGGTTTTGGTAGATGGTTAAAATAAGTTTCCCTTACTTATTCTATACCGAAACTTGTAGCGTGTGGTCGCCGCACAGCATTCCCGAAGAGATACAAAATGCGGATCACACCCTGCAACTACGTTTTAGCCTATAATTCTTGTTGACGCTACGATATTCATCTTACTGCCTGTTATCGTATTGGGATGCATGGAATAAAAAACAGAGGATTTCTCCACCCGCCATGCTTAAGCATTAAAGAAATCGGGAAATAAAAAAATAACCTATGAAAAACGAAATTTCAAACGATAAACTTCTTTCTTTCGTAGTTCTCCTCATACTGGCGATCATTATTTATATTGGGTATCCTGTTTGGAACATCGTGGACAACTTACAAGAGGGTGATTTCTTCTATCGGTCAATATCAGCCAATTACGTGTTAATCCATTTCACGCCGACTGGATCGGGCAGCGATGTTTCCTTCCCCGCTCTACTGATTTCAGAACCACGTGAAATCAGGAAAATAGCCCGGCTAGTTAATCGAGGTGTAAGTATCAGTCCTTGTTTCGACAATATTTATATCGAGTTCTGGGAAGACTCATTTAAGCGACCAACCTATCAGACAGTCGATGAAGATTGTTCTTACTACAACAGAAGATTGAAATCATATTTTGATGATCTCAAAAATCATCCCACTCACTATATCTATAATATTAAGATCCCGGTGCAGATTCCCCCAGAAAAAGTTGTTGAGGATTTCGAAAAGGAAAACCTTACACCTTTCTTGTTGTATGGATCAACCCCAAATCTACCAAGAATACATATCAATACGGAGTGGTTTCCTGAAAATGAAGAAGAATGGTCGCTCGAAAAAGAGGAAGAAGGATTGGCTTATTTTCAATCTATTATTGATGAACTTGCTGAGATTTATCCAATCGTGAGCATTGAAGAAACTCGGTGTAACTATATGATTGCGGGAGGTGAAGAGGGTTGCAAACTTAATGCGTATATTGTGTTTGAATTGGGTACAGATTTATCTGAAATTGAAGAGAATGCGAATCAATTGGGTTTAGATGTATACAGTATTAAAGATAATGAGTATTATTTTTTGCCACTAGTCATTGAAGAATCAGACCTTCCCAATGTACAAAAGATGGTCATAACCAAATTTGATTACATAACAGATGTGTATCGTTTCCCAGCAACGGAACCATAAAATGTACAGCCCCCTATTGAGGTACACAAAAATTAGGTAATATCCATAATTTCGAAGAATCTAATCAGTGACTGGCGAGGCACACCGTTTTACGGTGTTCGCCCCTACGAGAAATGGGATTTCAATCTGTTTTGGGTTTAATTCCTCGTATTTTTTTTGTAGGGACAGGTCTCCCGACCTGTCCGCCCCCTCTTTGAGAGACAACTTGATTTACCGCTTTTTACGTATGTCAATAATGCCTAATTGACGAATTTCCTGATTGACCGATTGACGAATCAACGCTCCATTGTACATTGAGTAATCCCTTAATCCCTAATTGCCTAATTGACGAGTTACCTTCCCCCTGATTACCTGATTGCCGAGGTTTTATCCATTGAGGAACCGCACATCCTCGCCCCGCCTGGTGACCCCCAGATCATCCAGATGCTCCAGAAAGGCCAGCGCATATTTGCGGCTGGTGCCAAAATGATCGCGGAACATGGCCAGCGAGAAGCCTTGCGCACCGCCAAAATGACAGCGTAGTTCGGCCAGCATGTGCTCATAATCCTCCCGCCGGAAAGCCACATCCTCAGCCACCGGAACCAGCAATCCCAGATCCACCAACGCATAATACACATCTTCGCCCAACTCGGTTTGACATTCCTTAATGGCTGGGGGTTTATAAGGATCTGCCGCAAAACGCCGCAACATCTGGTCAACCAGCACCTGCTGAGAAGGATTGAATTGCACCTCATGCCCGGGCACAAAAACCAAAGCAGCCTCCTGCCTCAGGCGCTGCTCCTGCTCCATGGCGGCCACCACGACATTAAACACTGCTGGCGCCAGTTTCAGGCGGCTCTTTAATTCTTCACGCAGAATGCCTTTACGCAGTGGATAACGACCATGGAAATCGGCAATCACCTGCAGGATTTTACCGGTCAGGTTTTGCCAGGTCTCGCCTGCTGCCACCAAAGGATTCTTCTGGGCAGGTTCAAGAACGACCATTCTGCCAGCCTCGATCAACTCGTTGGCAGCTGCCGCCCCGCCCTCTTCACTCAAATGTGCCTGTTGGATCACATCCTTCAACCCGGCAATTCCCCTGGCCAGGCTAGCCTGGAGCAGCAAATCAGCATCCGAACCCTGATACAGCGATTCCAGATTGTGCAGAACAGCCTCCGAAAATCGCTTGTGGCGGCGCGGCGGGTGCGGGTCTAGCACCATGCCGCCCCCCAGGGTTTCACCAGGAGATGGCCGGCGCAGGATATAGCGGTCGCCGCGCACCACGCTCACCTCATCCCTGGTTTCCAGTTGCAGCCAGCCCGTCTCACCAGGCAGCAGTTCCTTGCTGCCCAACAAACGCACACGTGCCACAACTTCGGTTGATCCAACAAACAGCTTGACCTGCATGTCATGCACCAGGGAAGTCGCGGCATCAGCCAGCAGACGAAAGTGCACATCCAGCCGCCGGGTCGGTTGATATTGCCCGGGCAGGGTTAAAACATTGCCGCGTGCCACCTGATGAACATCCAACCCGCTAATATTGACTGCCGTGCGGCTGCCTGGTTCAGCGTGCTGCACTTTCCGTTTGTGGTTCTGCAAGCCGCGAATCCGCCCCCGCTCCCTGCCTGGCAAAACAAGCACCTCATCCCCGGCATGGAAACTGCCATCCAGCAGCGTGCCGGTAACCACAGTACCAAACCCGGAAATGGTGAAAACCCTGTCAATCGGCAGCCGCGGGCGCCCAAGGTCCGGCCTTGGCGGCCGTTCAGCCAGCACTTCTGCCAGGCGTGTTTTCAGGGCGTCCATTCCAGAGCCATCGCGGGCCGAGACGCGCACGATCGGAGCGTTCTCCAGGATCGTACCTGAGACCACATCGCTCACATCCATTTCCACCAGATCCAGCCATTCAGCATCCGCGACCAGATCCGTTTTGGTCAGGGCAATTACCCCACTCTGTACTTGCAATAGATCCAGAATCGCCAAATGCTCGCGGGTCTGCGGCATCACCCCCTCATCCGCAGCAACGACCAACAGGGCGGCGTCAATCCCGCCCACCCCAGCCAGCATGTTTTCAATGAAATCCCGGTGCCCGGGAACATCAACAATGCCAATATCCTCGCCGCCTGGCAAAGTCAGCCAGGCAAAGCCCAGGTCAATGGTCATCTCGCGTTCCTGTTCTTCCTTAAGCCGGTCGGGATGGGTACCAGTCAAGGCCGCCACGAGGGTAGATTTGCCATGATCCACATGCCCTGCCGTACCAATCACCCGCATCTTGCATCTCCATGCCGAATCACAGGATCAAACCCCTGGCTGCAATTCTCAAGAACGACCACTGAAATTACGCTGATGCTCCTCGAGCCAATCGTGCATCATGGCAATCAAACCCTGTAAATGACTTTGCGTTTCCTGTGTGGTCTGGTTCAACAAGTCATTCATCTCCTGGGTCAAATCTTCCAAATTGGTCAACCGTTCTTCCGATTTTTCAAAATGACGATTGGTTTCCCGCTGCTGCTCTTCCTGGGCCAGGGTATAGTTGGTCCAGCGTTTCTGGTCATCCGCCTTGAAGTTAACCCATTCCTGACGGAAGCGTTCCTCCGTCAGGCGCTGCATTTCCGTGATCTCATTCACCCGCCGATCGAAGCGCTGCTGAATATCATTGAAGCCATCCTGGGCACGGCGGATATCGCGCTGCAAGGTATCCAGAGCCAGCATCTTTGCATCCAGGTTGGCCGACTGGGCAGATATTCCATCAAACCGCTCCTCCCACTCTTTCCAGGCCTGATCGCGCTCCAGGTTCAGCAAGTTCTGCTTGTCGATAAATGCAGCCAGGTTTTGCTTGCGCTCCGTTTCAGAAAGCTGTGTTTCATTGAAGCGCAGCTCCAGTTTGGAAAGAGTATCACTGGCCAGATCAAATCGACCGCGTTGTTCATCCAGCCGCTTGCGCATCCCGGCAGTCTCTGCCTGCAGGTCTGTCAGGCGTTTTGAATCCTGGCGCTGGCTCTCGCTGATCAAGCGCTGATTGCGGCGATACTCTTCGTCCATGTGCAAATTATCTTCCAGCTGCTTTTGCATTTCCTGGATGGCACGATTCAAGCGAAATTCTTCCTCCACCCTGGCTTGCATACTCATCTTCAATTCGGATACTGACTCAATCCCTTTGCGCAGTTCGGCAATGGATTTGTTGAGCGTTTCCAGATCGCTGCGGCGCGTTTGTTCCTGATCGCGGTCTTTCTCGGCGCGTAATTTTTCAATATTCTCAAGGCTGCGGGTAAACTCAACCCGCAGATTACTGATTCCTTCCTGCATCTGGTCCAGGCGGGCTAATGTGCCAGAAATATGGGCCACGTCACTGGACACCTCCTTGAGCATTTTTTGTTGTTTGGGCAATTGTGCTTCCAGATCACTCACCTGTTGCTGCAAGGCGGCAATCAGTGTCTTGTCCTTACGCCGTTCATCGTCCAGCCATTCCAATCGTGTGATGATTTGTTCGAGGTCCATATCTTCTCAACCTTTCCCGCTGCAGGTATGCATTTCTTTCATACAAGAAACGGATTATACCAGACTCAAATTCTAGCGCAGCCTGGAAAAAGAATCCAGCAAGGCCAACATCGCCGGTAAAAACAGACCAGGAAAAATACCGATCAGCGCCAGAAAGATCGAGCCGGTTAACAAAAATATGTTTTGCAGCCAGCCAGAACCTGCCTGGATTTTTTCCTGGCCCTTGACCATGTGAAACAAGGTACGCCCTGCACCCAGCAGCAATCCCAAACTGCCCAGGGCAGACCAGAGTGCGATGCTTGTTGATTCAACCGAAATGCTTTGCAGCAATGACAAACGCAATGGGAAACCCGCCAACAAGGGTAAGCCGCCCATGGAAAAACAGGCCAGCAACAATGCCATGGCTGCAAATGGTTTCCTGAAAAGCAGGCCATCGGCATCTTCAAAGTTTAAAACCCCGCCTTCCGCCAGCAGATGCAGAGCAGTGCTCCATAACAACAAGGCCAGAAGCCGCGGCAGGAACAACATGGCAAACAGCTCCAGCCCAATCCCGCTGCCCAGGCTCAGCGCCAGCAAAGCATAGCCGCTTTCAATGATGACCGCATAGCCCAGCAAACGATTCAAATTGCGTTCAAAGATGGCCCACGCCCCACCGGTGGCCGCCATGAGCACCCCCATCAGTCGCAGAGCAGTCGCCAGAAACGGATACTGCCAGAGCCATGGAAAGCCATTCATAAAGTCCAGAGAAAGGATCAGGATCACGGAGGTCAACAAGCTCAATACAAAACCAGCCGTGATTGGCGAGACCTCTTCTGACATCAATGGGATCCATGTATACAATGGAAACACTCCCAGCCAAAAAGCAAAGCCCAAACCCAGCAAAACGACCGACTGCACCAGCAAATTCCTGTCAGCAGGATTGATCTCCACCCCGCCGAAGACCCAGCCAGCAAACAGGATGAAGGGCATGGCCATGGTTTGAAAGGTCAAATAACGCAGCACTCCTTTGCCCACCCGTCTGCCAGGCGGTGAAAGCAAGGGAATACTCACCAGCACCGCCATTTCCACCAATAAGGCGGAATACAGGAAAGGCTCCACCGCCACAGCCGCCACCAGCAAGGCGATCATCGCCAGACCCAGTGGGGCAAAAAACCGGTGGACGCTTACCACCAGACCAGACAGGAACCAGAACCCACCCAGCCCAAAGATCAGCATGATCAGCGGGCGGTTTGCCCCGGTCAAAACGAACCTGCGTCCCAGAATTGCCAGGGTGGAAGACAATTCCAGTGAAACCGGCCCCAGCTTGACAGCGCTGTCCACGGGCATCACCCAGGCAAGGAACATCAACACAAAACTGATCGCTGCTGCCGCGAACAGGGTCAGGTATCGCCGGGCTTGCAGCAGCCATAACAGCACTGCTGCCAGCAATGGCAATCCAATCCACAGCAGGGCCGTGGTCATGATTCATCCTCCGGCATGGTCGGCGATGCCAGCAAATACGCGCACACCAGGGCCAGACCAAGGTTGATGAAAGCCAAGGTGCCGGTTACCAGCACCGAGAATTCCACTACAGCATACAAGACCTCAAACCCTGTTACCAGGGTCAACAAACCGAAAAACGAGCGCAAAGGAAGGGATGTCATACCCAACTGTAATAATCCCATGCCGATCAACAAGATCCCTCCCCAAAGGATGACATCGCTGCCCGGCAGCCACACCTGCAAAAGCGGAACCAGGGTATAGGCCACCAAAAAGATCGTGCCGGCTGAAAGAAGCCGCAGTAAACGGCCAGCTTTATCCTTGAACTGATCGTCCAATAATTCAGCCTCAGGCTGTGTTGCACCAATCAATGCGCCTGCCATCCAGCCAGCCACCAATTTGACTGCGGCCAGACCAACCGGCCAGACCATTGCCACCAGCCAGAAAGCTGCCAGATACTGCATCGCCAGAGCGAGAATACACAAACGCCAATTCTGACTGAGCAACAACACCAGCGAAGTGGCAGCCAGAAAGAGAACCGGCAAATACATCAAGGCCTGGCTCATCACACCCCCCCTGATGCAATCAAAGTACTCAAAAGCGCCAATAATACCAAGGCCCACAAAACACCACCCTGACCCTCAAGCAGTAAACTCAGGAATGAGATCAGAATCTGCAAAAAACGATACAAGGCAGAAATGCCGCGGTAGATCCAGTTCAAGCTGAAAATACTGCTCACCCAGGGGGCAGCGCGCTTTGCCAGAATGGCAAACCAGCCACGGCCTTCCTCGCTATTGTCATCAAATGTCTGTCGCCGTGAAGTGAAAAACCACAACCCTGCCGCCAGCAAGGTGGATGAAACAGAAGCCCACCATACCCCGCTGGTCAAACCGCCCGCCTGGCCAAAAACTGCAATTGTCCAGCCCACCAGGATCAAGAAGATCAAACCAAAGGGATAGAGCACCTTGACCCAGCTCTCTTTGCCTTCCATAGTACCTGTGGTGCGCAGGGCATGGCGCAAATAGCCCGCCGCCACCAGCGCATGCGATAGACCGAACACCACAGTGGCAAATGAGTATGGCTGGCGTACCAAACCTGCCCAGCCAGCTGCCGCCGGAGTGAACGGCAAACCAATCAAGCCTAACGCGCCCAATAAACCGATGAAGACCAGGGAAGGAATACGTTCAGAAGAGAGGAAGATCAGGCCACCAGACAGGATCAAGGCCAATCCCCAGGCGATGCTGGCAATGGGGTTGCCCTGGATCACGCAGGCAAAAGCCAGCCCGGCCATCGCGATCACCAGATACGGGCGGCCGTCCAGCTCGGTCTTGGCTGCGGCCCACATGGCAGCGCCATACAAGGCAGCCAATGCGGTGAAAGTCAGCAGCCAGGCATACCACTGGCCGGGAATGATCTGGGCCGGCAGCCGCGCCAGAACCACCAGACCGGAAGCCGCTGCCGAAAAACGCACCAATGTACCCAGGCCGCGCCGCAGACGCGGCTCTTCACCATAGGGCAGGTGCAGCGGCACCACTCCCAGGCGCAGCCCAACTGCCAGCAGCAACAATATGCCAACTTCTGGAATGATGTTCGTCAAATTGAGCGGTGTACCAAAGGCTTGACTGCGCACCATAGCCCACACCAACAGCATGGTTCCTGATACGCGCAGCAGGAATGCGACCACAATCCCCTGTTTCTGCTGCACCTGACGCACATTGACCAGCATCACCAACAACTCAGTGAAGTCCATGATCGTCCATACAAAGATCAGTGTGGTAAAACTGCCAAAAAACACCACCAAAAGGCCGGCGCCTTCCAAAAGCATGGTTTCCACCCACACCCAGGGAGTAATTTGATACTGCAAGCGGGCAGCAGCTGTCAGCACCACCGCCAAAACCAGACTGGCCAGACCAAAACCATACATCCATGAAATGCGGTCAGCCTGAAAGGTAATGAACACCGTGGTATCCACAGGCCACCAAAGCGGGAGAGAAACCACAGCATTCTCCTGCCAGCGCAGCGCCAGCGTCAATCCCCAGACCATCAAAGAAACTCCCACTGCAACCAGCCAGGAATCCCCATAGCTGGGGCGCACCCGTTGCAGGATCATAATTGCAAGGGCGCCCAGAAAAGCAAGCACAACCGGCAGCAAAACCAGCATCAGTTCTTTAACCTAGAACACAGGTGCATACGGCTGGCGATTCAGGTAACGTCCCATGCCGGCTTTGCCCAGCCAGCGCTCGCCATCCACAATCATCTGGCCGCGCAGGAAGACCTTCTCCGGGTAGCCGCGCAGATCCCAGCCTTCATACAAGTTATAATCCGTGCGGTGATGCGCCACCCCCGCCCCATAGACCAGATAACGGTCCGGGTCCCAGATGACGATATCGGCATCTGCTCCAGGGATCAAGCTGCCCTTGCGCGGGTAGAGGCCAAAGATCTTGGCTGGATTGGTACAATTGAGAGCCACAAACTGGTTTTCGCTCATCAATCCTGCCTGCACGCCATAGGTCCACATCACCGGCATACGATCAGCCATACCCGGCAGGCCATTGGGAATCTTGGTGAAATCGTCCTTGCCCAATTCCTTGCCCGGAATGGCAACCGGTTTACCTTCATACATGATCGGCTTCGAACCGTCAAAGAAGAAAGCGCAGTGATCAGTGCCGATCGTTTGCAGTGTGCCATCTTTCAGTCCCTGCCATAAGCGCTGGTTATCCTCCAGTGTGCGCATGGGCGGCGAGCAAACCCACTTTGCTCCATCCGGGCGGCGCAGGTCATCCACAGTGAAGAACAGATATTGAGGGCAGGTTTCACCCATGACAGCCACCCCGTGCTCGCGGGCATAACGAAGCTGGTCCACCTCACCGGCAGCGTTCATATGTACCACATACAGCGGCGCATCGGATTGGGCTGCCAGAGCAGAGCCGCGCAACACCGCTTCCACCGCGCCCCAGGCCGGGCGGGTCATGGCGTGCCACTCAGGCGTCAGGTTCCCGGCAGCCAGGGCCTCTGCCACCAGAATATCGATCACATCCCCATTCTCGGCATGCAGCATGGTGACATATCCATTCTCTTTGGCTACACGCATTACACGGAAGATGTCCCCATCCTGCAAGCGCATCCGTCCATTGTAAGCAGTGAACACCTTCAATGAGGTAACCCCGTCCTCCACCAACTCCTGGATCTCTGCTTTGACTTCCTCGCTCCAGCGTTCAATATTGACATGAAAACTGAAATCAATGGCGGCCAGATGATCGGCGCGGGCATGCCAGCCATCAATGTTTTCCTTCAGGCTGCCCGGGCCATGCGGCACAAAATCCATACAGGTGGTCGTGCCGCCAAAAGCAGCCGCCTTGTGCCCGGTGTAATGGTCGTCAGAGGATACTGTGCCAAACATGGGCAAATTCAAATGCACGTGCGGGTCAACCCCGCCCGGCATGACCAGCATGCCGCTGGCATCCACCACTTCGGCATGTCCCGCAACAGGCAAGTCCTTGCCTACCGCGATGATCTGTTCGCCTTCCACCAATATATCGGCGTAAAAACTTTCGGATGCAGTAATCAATTTGCCATTTCTAATCAAGAGTGTCATTGGAATGCCTCCTATAATAAATGGATCGAAAATCCTGCTGAAAAGAAAACCAATAAACAGTCAACAATGTCTTGTTGCTGGTTCAATTCTACCAGCCCGTCGCATCATTCGGCGGGTCTTCCGCAGCTGTTCTTTGAAAAGCGCCCAACATCGCCAGCAATTCTGGCCCCAATTCCCAATCCTCATCTGCCCGGGTGCGATACTGGTTGGCCTGAGAAGCACGCTCACGCAAAGCCAGCCATAAGCTTTCCCTCTCCTCTTCGGCGATCACCAGATCCTGGATGACGGCTGCCTGACGGAACAAAACCCCGGTGGTGTACAGAAAGGTCAAACGACGCCAATCTTTGGCCAGGATGGGGCTGGGCAGGGTCTGCAGCGGCCCGAGCTGCATCTTGAAATACTCTTCCTGTGCCCGCGGGTGATCAGCTTCATCCCGAAACAAGTCCACCCGGCGCACCAGTTCATGCCCGCGCAGGGCAGCAAAATGTTCGATCCGCCAGCGGTGGCCGCTGCCAAAAGATGCCGGCTGATAAAAAGCCAGATAATCCACCTCAACCACTTTGGGCGCAGAGCGCAAGGGAATACGGTACCAGCCCAGCAGCCGCACGATCTCAAGATCACGCGGCTGTGGCACAAAAACAACCAGGATGAAAGAAGTGTCCAGTGGAAGATTTTCCATATTCAGTATTTCAATGCCTGCAACGATCTCTCGGCTCTGGACTTTCACTGTCCGGAGTACGTCCATACTGGCCAAACACTTGTGACTGCAAACTGACACAATTTTAGTTTACCACTTGATTACCTGCAAGGTGAACTTTCCAGCTGGCTAATTTTCTCATTTTCCCTTTAACACCATCGTTTGCATTTCATGCACGAAATGATTACAATAAATGCATGCTGAACGAAAAAGTTGAATATCAGGAGGGATAGATGAATCCATTAACCCAAAAAGGGATTGACGCTTTCAGAAGCGGTGACAAGATTTCTGCCCAGAATTTATTTCGGCAGGCACTGCAAGACCAACCCAATGATGAAACCGCCTGGCTTTGGCTGGCCGGTACATTTGAGGACAGGAACACCCGTATTCACTGTCTGCAAAAAGTCCTGACCATCAACCCCGCCAACCTGGCTGCCCAAAAAGGTCTGGCGCAGTTGGCCACCCTGGAAGCGCCCCCAACACCGCCGCCACCGCCTGAACCAGTACCCGCAGCTCCGGCTGAACCGCCGCCCGTTTCCTTCCCGGCTACGGAGGAATCAACCTCGGTGGAGGATTTCACCACAAATACCTTTGGCAATGACAGCTACGAAAGCGAATCCAGCCCACGGTTGGATCAGGGATCAAGTGATTTCAATCAAAACGCCTACACCGCTCAATCTGATCAACAGGTAGATGACTGGGCCGAAACCTTTTCCGAAGAACCTTTGGGGGATGAACCGGATCAGGATCAACAAAACGTAGCAGGCGGCTTTGCAGAGTCCATCTTTTCTAACCAACCCGACCAGAAAGAGGATGACTGGCTGCGTAATTTCACCGATGACACCTTCCTGAAAGAGATGAAAACAGATGAAGGAAGCGGGCCAGGCAGCCTGGCAGATGCCATCTTTGGAAGTGAACCCGATCAGAAAGAGGATGACTGGCTGCGCAGCTTCTCAGACGAAGCCTATCTGAATGAACCCCAAGCCCAAGAGTTAAGCGAACCAGGCAGCCTTTCTCAACCTGCGGTTACAGATCAACCCGAACAAAAAGAGGACGATTGGTTGAGCAGCATCACAACTGAACCTTTTCAGGAGGAACCCGACCTGATGGAAAAGATTGCTCCGGAAAGCATGGAGCATCAAGCCATGTCGAACAAACCGGAACACGACGATGAGGATGACTGGGTCAATATTTTTGCTGAGCAGCCCCTGCAAAAAGAATCGCACCCACGCCCTGCCAGGCAAGGCTCCCGCGCTGGTTCATCCCTGCAAACCAGCGAGCAATTCGATCAGAACTCGCGTGACCACATGCTCCAGGCGGACGAGGAGGATCTGCATATCCGCGCCCTGCATGCCAAACCGCTTTCCAAAGGCCGCTATGCCATCCAGATCCCCGGCTTTGAAGATCACGAAATCCTGCTAAAGCCAACCATGCTGTCTGCACCCAGGCTGCTGTTTGATGGCAAAACCATCAAAAAAGACAAATCCAGCAAATTATTCATCCTGACCAGCAATGAAGGTTTGATCACCAAGATCAACCTGCGGCCAGGCCTGATCGACCCCCTGCCCAAAGTGTGGGTGGATGATGAAAAACTTACCCTGGCCCCACCGCTCAAGTGGTATCAATGGGTCTGGATGGGCATTCCCCTGGTGGCCTTGATCGTGCTGGGCGGCGCCATTGGAGCATTCTTCGGAGTCCTGGCCATGACGATCAATATCAAGGTCTTTCGCTCCCGGCTGCCTATGGCCCTGCGGTATGTACTGACCATCATCATTACCCTGCTGGCAGTTGCCCTGTATCTGGCAGCGGCGACCTATCTTCCCGTCCTGCTCCAGGATTTCACTTCCAGTTTCTGATGCAAACCCAAACGAAGTCTTCATTCAAAGTGCGCCTCCTGCAAAGAAAGGGCAGCACATATTTCCTCTGTCAGCGTCTCTCTCAACCGGCTGCCACGCTGATCACGGCGACGGCTGTGACGCTTCTTTATGCATTATGGATCATCATTCGCCACGAAGGTTGGAAAGAATGGTGGCTGTTGTACTACTTTGCTCCTATCACCTTTCCCTTCGTGTGCTTCCTCATCGAGCGCGCCAATACACTCCATACTGCCAACGTGCCGCCCTGGCCCTGGATGGTCGATCTGCCGGTACTGGCGCTTTCCATCACCCGCGCCTTCTACGCACTGCCAATCATCTCCGGGCACGCCTTTTTCCTCTCTTACGCCTTATTGACTACACGCACACGCCCAGCCCGCATCAGCGCCGCGCTCGTGCTGGTTGAAGTTGCCTATCTGAAAATCCTCCTATGGCATGATTGGACTCTATTTGGAGGAATAGCTGCGGCAGCCATCGCAGCTGCGATATTATTTAGATTGCAGAAAATAAGCATAAGTGCTTGCCCTGAGTGAAACGACCAGGATCCCCTGAAAGTACACTTCGTGACAATACGTACTGCGAAAAAAAAGTCCCCGGTTCGCCGGGGACTTTTCCTGCAAATACTTCAATGGGCTATTTATAATTCTTGACCAAACCTACGCGGTCGTTGAATTCAGTGATCAAGGCATCCATTTCCTCGATCTGACTCTGGAAATCAGTCCAGTAGTTCTTGTCATACCACTGATCCTGGATCTCTTCATAGGTGCGGCCTTGCTGCTCAACCCAGGTGTAATACTTCAGATTGTGCACCCGGCGGCGGTCTTCGTAAGTCAGCTCTTTCATGTTATCGGTACCTTCGCCCAACAACGATGCGGCATAATCCGCCGCGGCGCGGGATACGCTGTAGGAGCCAAAGTCCTTGCGATACTCGTCAATGCGGGTATTGTACAGTTCCATCGAGTCAGTCAGAACAACCAGAACCACGTCCTCTTCGGTCATCTCATAATACTTGGCCATCTTGATTGCCGACAACATGTTGGCAACGCCAGAGAAGCCCATCAGATCCAATTGATCGACCGTCGCTTGGGGAACACCCTGTTCCACCAGGTACTTTTTACCTTCTGGCTCATTGAAAAGGCGGATGACATTAACCACATCATTGTCATCAATGGCGGTGATCATATCAGTATTCTTCATGTTATGGATCCACGGCACATGCTTGTCACCAATGCCTTCGATGCGGTGTGCGCCAAAACCGTTCTCCAGCAAAGTCGGGCACTGCAAAGCTTCGGAGGCGCAAATCTTGGATTCGGGGAAGATCTGCTTCAGATAATCGCCGCAGCCAATGGTGCCGGCAGAACCGGTGGTCAGGGCTACACCGCGGAATTTGCCATTCGGGCCTAATTCCTTCTTCAAGACCTCTTCCATGGCATGGCCGGTGATCTCATAGTGCCACAGGTAGTTGCCAAACTCTTCGAACTGGTTGAAGATGACCAGATCCTGGCCGCTGTTGCGCAATTCCCAGCACTTGTCGAAGATCTCCTTCACGTTGGATTCGGAACCAGGGGTGGCAATGACTTCGCCAGCCACCTTGGACAACCATTCAAAGCGTTCCTTGCTCATGCCCTCGGGCAAAATGGCGATCGACTGGCAGGCCAGCAGAGCCGAGTCATAGGCACCGCCACGGCAATAATTGCCGGTCGAGGGCCAAACGGCTTTCTGGGTTTCAGGGTCAAACTGGCCGGTCACCAGACGCGGAACCAGACAGCCAAAGGCTGCGCCCACTTTGTGAGCGCCAGTGGGGAACCATTTGCCAACCATGGCAATAATGCGGGCATCCACGCCAGTTACACTCTTGGGCAGCTCAATATAATTCACGCCGCCATATCCGCCGCCCGAAGCAACCGGCTGGTTCTTCCAGGTAATGCGGAACAGGTTACGGGGAGTGATGTCCCACAAACCAACCTTGGAAAGCTCTTGCTTGATCCCGGCCGGGATCAGGTCAGGATTTTTTTGCTGGGCGAAGGTCGGGATAATGATGTTTTGTTCGCGCGCACGCCGCACTGCACCTTTGAGTTTTTCTTCATAAACTGTTAAATCAATCTTGGCCATTCTATTTGCTCCTGTAATACGATATGGTTTTAATTTTTGGAAGGTGCCTCGCTGATGATGTACAGCGGACGACCCTTCACCTCGTCATAGATTCGGCCGATATATTCGCCGAGGATCCCTAAAGAAATCAACTGCACGCCGCCCAGAAAGAGCACCGCACTTAATGTGGTCGCCTGCCCATAGAATGCATGGCTGCCAGACAGGCGCATCACGATCACCACCAAAATGGATAAAATGCTAACCGCAGCCGAAATGAAACCCAGATAGGTCGCCAACTGCAACGGCACATAAGAAAAGCTGGTGATGGCGTTCAGTGCCAGGGCAATCATCTTGCGCAGCGGGTATTTGGTCACACCTGCGTAGCGCGCCGCCCTCTTGTAAGGCACACCGATCTGGCGGAAGCCAGCCCAGGCCGACATACCCCGTAAAAAACGATGCCGCTCACGCATCTGGCCCATCACATCCACCACCTGACGGTCCAGCAGGCGGAAGTCACCGGTGTCCATCGGGATCTTGACATCTGTGATGCGAAAGATCAACCGATAGAACAAAGATGCGGTCACCTTTTTGAACCAGGTTTCGCCTTCGCGCTCTTCACGCACCGCATATACCACCTGGTAACCTTCCCGCCAGCGCTCGATCAATTGCAAAATGACTTCCGGGGGGTCTTGCAAGTCAGCATCCACGACAACCACTGCCTGACCCCGGCTGTAATCCATGCCGGCCGTAACCGCAATCTGGTGCCCAAAGTTGCGGGCAAAGATCACCGGCCGCACGTGCTCATCCTGCGCCGCCAACTGGCGGATCTTGTCGGTGGAACCATCGCGTGAACCATCATCCACCAGCACCAGTTCCCAGGGCTCACCGGTTGAATCCATAACGCTCTGGATCTGACGGTAAAGCTCATCCAGGCAATCAATCTCGTTGAAAACGGGTGCAATGATCGAAAAAGTAGGCTGCATCTTCTTCCTTTTTTCGGAAGGATTCTTACCTGGCCAGAAAGGCTTTCAGCGCATCCAGCGACGGCTTGATGATCGGCGCTTCCTGCACCGACTGCATGGCGGATTTGACATCCTTCAAACCACTGCCCGTGTTCATCACCAGCACCGGGTCATCCGTTGTGATCAAACCGGTTTCCAGTGCCTTGACCAGACCGGCATAGGATGTGGAACCTGCCGGTTCAGCAAAGATGCCAACCTTGCCCAAAGCGGCAATACCCTTGATGATTTCGCTGTCGGGCACCAACACGTAAGCGCCGTTGGTCTGGGTGGCTGCCCGCACGGCGCGTACGCCGTCACGCGGCAAATCAACCGAGATACTGTCCGCCAGGGTAGTGGCCGAAACGGGAATGATCTCCTCATTTCCGGCCAGATAGGCGTTGGCAATGGCTGCCGAACCTTCGGACTGCACGCCAAAGATGCGCGGCATCTGCTTCAGCCAGCCCAGCTTGTGCAAATCCTTAAAACCCTTGTGGATGCCAGAGATGATGTTGCCATCACCCACTGAGACAAACACACATAATGGTTTGTCCAATTCTTCAGCCAGCAAGACTTGTTCCCATATCTCAAAGGCAGCCGTCTTCTTTCCCTCAACGGTGAAGGGGTTATAACCAGTGTTGCGACAGTACCAGCCAAATGCATTGGAAGCTTCAATCGTCAGGTCAAAAGCATTGTCATAGGTGCCATCCACCAGCATGACCTGCGCCCCAAACACCAGCAACTGCGCCACCTTGGCCGGCGGAGCACTCTTGGGAGCAAAGATGACATCCTTCTGGCCCACAGCCGCCGACATGCCCGCCAGCGCCGCACCGGCATTGCCCGTAGAAGCTGTCACGATCACTTCGGCGCCGATCTCGCGTGCCCGCGCAACCACCACCGCACTGGCCCTGTCCTTGAAGGAGGCAGTCGCCTGGCGGCCTTCATCTTTAACCCACAATTGTTTCAGACCCAAAGCTTCTTTCAAGGCAGGCGGGGAGTAAACAGGCGTCCAGCCTACCGCACGCAGCGGGGTGCCCTTGCAGCCCGGGTCATTCACAGGCAGCAGGGGTAAATAACGCCAAATGGACGTATCCCGGCTATCCGTAATTTCCTGAATGCTATGGTTTTGACGAATGCCTTGATAGTCCAAAACTACATCCAGGTTGCCGCCATCGTCCGGGCATACATAGGTAACTTCATCGGGACCATATGACTTGCCACACAGGGAACATTGGTATCCAACAAACTTTTTCATCATATCCTTTGCCTATAAAATAATCGTTTGGTTTATAAACCGCGTTGACCGCGGATGTAAGGCAGCCCAAGTGCGGCCGGTGAACCAACCCGCTTGCGGCTGGCCTCACGCGAGCCAATGATCAACACGATGACTGTAAATGCATACGGCAGCATCTTCAGGAAGAAGCCATAGTAGGGATTGTAATAAAATGGATTGATCATCCCCAGGATCATGGTCGGCCCCTGGATATCCAGCGTCAAGCGCCGCAATGCGCCAAAGATATATCCGCCAAACGCCGCCCGGATCGGGTCCCACTGGGCAAAGATCACCAGACCGATGGCAATCCAGCCCTGACCAGAGGAAGTTTTTTCTGCAAACCAGCCAGGAGAAATGGCCAGCGAGATTGCAGCCCCAGCCAGACCAGCCAGCAAGCCGCCCACAAACACATAAAAATAGCGCATACCATACACGCTGATGCCCTGGGCATCCACTGCCGAAGGATACTCACCCACCGCACGCAGGTGCATTCCCGGCCGGGTGCGGTTAATGAAATACCAGGCCAACGGGATCATCAGGAATCCAATATATACCAGAGCGCTATGGCCGGAGAAGAATATCCTGCCAATGAATGGAATTTGCGAAAGCAGTGGAATATTGAACTTGGGGATCAGGGGCACGCCCACCAGGCTGTTCAACCCTTCACCCAACACCAGACTGATGCCGGTTGCCAGGAAGTTGAGCGAAAGACCGCTGACCACCTGGTCTGCCTGTAAGGTGACCGTGATAAAAGCATGGATTTGACTGACCAAACCGGCCGCTAACATGCCAAGTAAAATGCCAATCCAGGGGTTCCCGAAGCGGTAGGAAGCAGAATAGGCTGTCATGGCCCCCAGGAGCAGCATGCCTTCCACGCCAAGATTTAATACACCTGAACGTTCGGCAAGAATTTCGCCCAATGTAGCAAACAATAAGGCAGTCCCTGTTGCAACACCGGCTTGTAAAATGATCTCCAGGCTCATTGTTTACTCCTCCTTGCGGTGTGCGAAATAAATGCGGTAACGCATGAAAAAGTCACTGGCAATCAGAGAGACCATGATCACACCCTGGATCATGGTGGGCACGCCGGTGGGCTGGATCTCGCGCCCCGCCAGGATCAATGCCCCGAACAATACGGATGCCAACAACACCCCAAAGGGATTCAACTTGGCCAGCCAGGCAATGATGATGGCTGTAAAACCATACCCTGGAGAAATGGCGCCTTGCAAACGATGCACCACGCCGGTAATCTCCGACATGCCAGCCAAACCTGCCAAAGCACCGGAAAGCGCCATGACCAGCATGATGTTGCGTCCAATATTAATGCCTGCATATTCCGCAGCACTGGGATTATCACCAATCAAGCGGATCTCATATCCCCATTGACTCTTGAACAAGATTAACCACAGGATAACTGCTGCAATCAGCGCAAACACCAGCCCAAAATGCATGGTCAAACCGCGGAATTCCGGTACTGCTTTGGCATAATCGGTCAAACGTGGCAGCCAGGCCGTACGCGGAAAGACTTTGGACATCTGAAAGCCGCCTTCGGACCATTTGGCATAAATGAAATAATTGTTCCACTCTACAGCAATATAGTTCAGCATCAAAGTGGAAATGATCTCATTCACATTGAATTTAGCCTTCAGAAAGCCTGGTACAAAGCCATAAACCGCACCAGCCAGCATACCAATCACTGCCATCACCAGGATGAAAAGCCATTGCGGAGAATCTTCCGGCAGGATGGGAGCCAAAACAACCAGACTGGCGCCCCACGCGCCCAGGAAAAATTGTCCCTCTGCACCAATATTCCACAAGCGCATGCGGAATGCCAGCGTACAAGCCAGGCCAGTCAACATCAAGGGAATTGCCTTGACCATCGTGTCTGAAAAGACACCAACACTGCCAAAAGATGCCTTCGCAATATGGCTATACGAACGCCAGGGGTCCCCGCCTGCCAGGGCAATGATGCCAGCGCCAACCAGCAAAGCTATGATGACCGCCAGAAATGACAACAGCGATGAAAACCAGCCCGGCGGGTTGTTTAGCCGCGGCTCAATCTTCAGCCGAAAAGGAATCTTACTTTCGGGCGATGCCTTCGGTGTTATGGTTTCACTCATCTGCCCTCTCTCCTTGCAAGCGAATTTCCTCCATGCGCATACCTGTCATCATCAGGCCAATCGTATCGATGTCTCCATCGATCACTTCCCCCATGATCTCACCCTCATAAATGACATAGATGCGATCACTCAGCGACAACAGTTCTTCCAGCTCTTCGGAAATGAGCAACACTGCTGAGCCAGCTTCTCTTTGCAGCAGCAACAAGCGCTGCACACCTTCAATGGCACCCACATCCAGCCCACGCGTAGGCTGAACAGCGATCAGCAATTCCGGTTTCTTGGAAATCTCGCGAGCCAGGATCACTTTCTGCAAATTGCCGCCAGAGAGCAAGCGAACCGATGTGTTGACGTTGGGCACGATGATATCAAATGCCTGTTTCAATTCTTTGGCATATTTGATGGCAGCCGTATCATTGACCATCCACCCCTTGCCAATCGGCTCCTCGCTGTAGTTCTTCATGATGACATTGTCGGTCACGCTCAAGTTGGGTGCTGTGCCGACATGCGTGCGGTCTTCAGGAATATGGGATACGCCCTTGCGAATACCGATCTTGGGTGGTTGATTGGTGATGTCCTGGCCAGAGATGCAAACCCGGCCCTCGGAGGCCTTGCGCAAACCGGTGATCACGTCTGCCAGCTCGCGCTGTCCATTACCTGCCACGCCCGCCAGGCCAACGATCTCACCCGCCCGCACGTTCAAAGACACACCATTCAAGGCTTTCAAGCCCTTGTTATTTTCAGCGTGAATAGTATCCACGGAAAGAACGACATCTCCCGGGATATTCTCTCTCTTGTCTATCCGGAAAATGACTTCGCGGCCGACCATTAATTGTGCCAAATGGGCGCGTGAGGAATCCTTGGTATTAATACCTTTCGAGGTTACCTTACCTTTACGCAGCACAGTCACCCGATTGGAAATTGCCATCACTTCATGCAATTTGTGGCTGATGAAAATAATCGACTTTCCTTTTTCCGTCATCGAACGCAAGGTATTGAAGAGCTCATCGATCTCGGAAGGGGCCAAAACTGCCGTGGGTTCATCCATGATCAAAATGCCCGCTCCCCGATACAGCATTTTCAACAATTCCACCCGCTGCTGTTCACCTACCGATAACTGCCAAATCTTGGCGCGCGGATCAACATGCAAACCGTATTCCTCTGCCATTTTTGCAATACGGTCTTCGTATTTGGGCAAATTCATCCGAAAACGGGGTTCGCTTAAGCCAAGCAAAATATTCTCTGTCACGGTTTGGGATGGTACCAGCATGAAATGCTGATGAACCATCCCAATGCCAGCTGTAATGGCATCACGAGGGGAATTGAACTTGACTTCTTCGCCATTGACCAGAATGACGCCTTCATCCTGCCGGTAAAGCCCGGCCAGAACGTTCATCAATGTGCTTTTGCCTGCGCCGTTCTCTCCCAAGAGAGCATGCACCTCACCCTGGCGCAGGTCAAAATCAATATGGTCATTTGCCAAAACACCCGGAAAGTGCTTGACAATTCCCCGCATGCTGACAACTTGTTTGTATTCCTGGACTATATTTTCCTGATCCATTTTCAATATCATCTCCAGTGTGCAACTCTGCCGGTAAATATGAAAAAAGGAATAAATGCAAAAACAATACGCAAATGACAGCCGGCAGAAACAAGACGAACAGGGGGCAGGGCAAGCCCTGCCCCCTTTGATCATTAGTTTGTCTTATTGGATTTCGGAAAGCTCAGCGGTGACGTTCTGGTTCCACCAGCCCATACCAACTTCGCAGAATCCCCAGGCTGAGAAGCAGTCAATATCAGCCTGTTCCATTTTCTGACCTGCTTCAAGGACAGTGTTGCCCTTGTTATCAACGATCGGGCCAGCGAAGACATCAAAGCGGGTGAATTCACCAGCCAGCATCTTGGCCAGGGTTTCCTGGATCAAGGCCATATCTTCGGGCAATTGCTCTGCGATTTCTTTCATGCCGGGGGTCATTTCCTGGCCTGCCATCAAGCCGTAAATGCCCACGCCGCCAGTGTCGGAATCCCAGTAATCCCAGCCAGGCTGGTAGGTGCCGTCACGCAGACCATCCACGATCCCCACGAAGATGACACCCCAGTTCCAGTACGGAGCGGTTAAACAGCGGGAAACCGTGCAGGAGCCAACCCAGTCATAGGTGATGCCCCACACATCGCCGCGGGCTTCGGCAGCCAGAGCGGTGGCAGGAGTATCAGCGCCGGTGTAGACAATATGTGCGCCAGCGTCAAAGAGAGAGTCAGCAGCTTCGCGTTCCAGAATCGGGTCATGCCAGGTGCTGATCCAGCGCACGTCCATTGTGCACTCTGGGCAGGTCTTCTGCAAACCGAGAGCATAAGCATTACCCAGGCGGTATTCT
This sequence comes from Anaerolineales bacterium, assembly GCA_020060485.1. The sequence continues at coordinate 21,445 of JAGVAB010000173.1, read as the reverse complement.
TCCGGGATGGGGAAAGTGGCGATGTAACCGGTCTTGGTCTTGCCATCCAGCTTGGCGCGGGCACCAGAGATCATGCCAGCCATGTACTTCATATTCTCCATGGCGCCAAACATGTTACCAAAGTTGGTTTCATTGGCTTTGAAGCCACTGATGTGAATGAAATATTGATCCGGGAAATCGGGGGCAACCATTTCCATCGAATCCATGTAACCGAAAGAACCGCCAAAGATCACATCAAATCCCTTGCGAGCCAAAGCGCGGAACACCTGTTCGGCATCGGCGCCTTCAGCAACGGACTCAACATAAGCAGTGTGAACATTATCGGCATTCGCCTGCAGATAGGTCAGGCCTTCCCATTGCGCCTGTGACCAGCCAGCATCATCATGCGGTGAAAGCATGACCAGGGCAACATTGTATTTTCCTTCGACAACATCCGGGATCTGCATGCCGCCAGCAGCAGGGGCTTCAGCAGCGGGGGCTTCAGCAGCAGGGGCTTCAGCAGCGGGGGCTTCAGCAACAGGGGCTTGCGCTGCGGGGGCAGCAGGAGCAGCAGGTTTCGGAGCGCATGCGCTCAAAGCAAAAGCCAAAACCAGCACGACAACCAGGCCACGCCATAACAAACTCTTTTTCATTTGAACTCCTCCAGTTTCATAGGTCTAGTTCGATAGGTGGAACTTGCGACGAACTAATTGGACAGATGGGAATTGCTTCGATTGAACCTCCTTTGTTTGATGATTTTATTGCGAACATGCACAGGTGCAACTTCTCTTGGTCATCAGCCCGTGCAAACAACATGACTATATTTTACCTCTAAGCACCAAACTGTGTATTCAAGTCCCTTAACGGAACCTGAAAATGGTGAGTGGGAAAATCGGAGTGCCCGATTTTCCCACATGATGGTGTTACAAACTAATCCAGGCTGAAGTGCGTGCCGGTCTCGCCGCGCAGTGCACGGCCAATGTTTGGCGGATCAGTGATCAGGGCCTGCTTGCCGCCATTCTCCAGGAACCAGATAATGGCGCCGATCTTGGGTGCCATGGAACCCTTGGCAAAATGCGTGCCTTCGGCCAGGTATTGCTTGGCCTCGGCCAGGGTGACATGATCCAGTTCGCGCTGGTCAGGTTTGCCAAAGTTCAGGGCAACCTTTTCCACCGCGGTGGAAATAAGCAGCATATCCGCACCAAGCAGCTGGGCCAGCAAGCTGCTGCCAAAGTCCTTGTCGATCACAGCCGCGGTGCCTTCCAACTGACCATCGCCTTTGCGATCGATGACCGGAATGCCGCCACCGCCGGTGCTGATCACGGTCACGCCAGCTTCAATCAGGGCTTTGATGGCATCCACTTCCACAATGGCTTTGGGGAGCGGAGAAGCCACCACACGCCGCCAACCGCGGCCGGCATCTTCCACCACGTTCCAGCCCATTTCCTTCTCGCGGCGTTTGGCTTCTTCTTCATCCATGAAACCGCCGATGGGTTTGGTGGGGTTCTTGAAGGCATCGTCATTGATGTCAACCAGAGTTTGGGTCACCACAGTTGCCACCGGCTTGTTGATGCCGCGGCGCTTGAGTTCATTTTGCAGGCTCTGCTGGAAGGCATACCCAATGGCGCCCTGCGAGTCAGCACCGCACACATCCAGCGGCACTTCATGCATACCTTCGACCTTGGCGGCAATTTCGGAGCGGCGCAGAATGAAACCCACCTGCGGGCCGTTGCCATGTCCAATCGAGATTTCCCAACCGTCCTCGATCATATCAGCGATATGTCGGGAAGTTTCTGCTGCGGCATCGTATTGGTCTTCAACGGACTGGTGAGCCTTGTCCTTGATCAATGCGTTGCCGCCAACTGCCACAACTGCTACTTTCTTGTTTGCCATTTTCTTGATTTCTCCTGAAATGCTAGTTTTCAACAATTAATGAATGTTGTAGATTTACTTGTTGGCCATGCTCAAAGCCATCACAGCTTCGCACACGTACATCTTGTTTTCTGATTCATCGAAGATGACAGAATTGGGGCCGTCCATGACGCCATCGGTAACTTCAACATTGCGGTCGGCAGGCAGCGGGTGCATGAAGATCGCATCGTCTTTCGCCAGAGCCATTTTGCGTTCGTCGGTGATCCAGTGAATGTTCTTAGCGATCATTTCTTTGGACTTGTCATCATCAGTCGTGGTCATCCAGGGGCCCCAGGACTTCGGGTAGATGATATCCGCGTCTTTGAAAGCTGTTTCCATGTCGTGCACGATCTCGAAGCTGCCGCCAGACTTCTTGGCTTCTGCTTTGGCGCTTTCAATCGTCTCGGCTGGCAGATCAAAACCTTCGGGGTAAGCCAGAACATAATCCACACCAAAACGCGGCAGCTGCAAGGTCATTGAGTTCGGGATGGACATGGGCTTCTCATAGGAGCTGGCATATGCCCAGGACATGACCATCTTCTTGCGGCGCAGGTTGCGGCCCTTCTTTTCCATGATCGTCATCAAATCGCACAGGATCTGGAAGGGGTGGTAGAACTCGCACTGCATGTTGAATACTGGTGAGGGGGAAGCCTCGGCGACCAGGTTGATGTACTTGTTACCCACACCCCACACATTGCTGTGGCGAATGGCAACACCGTCATACATGCGGCCCAGGATCTGGCCGATTTCGCGCTCGGTGTCGCCGTGGGAAATCTGGGTGGATTTGCTCTCGATGAAGGCCGGGTGTCCACCCAGGTGGGCAAACGCGGTCTCAAACGCGCCGCGGGTGCGGGTGCTGTTGTAGAAGAACAGCATGGCCAACGCCTTGTCACGCAGGTAGGGGGTGGGTTCGCCCATGGCGCGTTTGCGCTTCAGGTCCCAGGCCACATCGAGGATGGTCTCAATTTCTTCCACAGAAAAATCGAGATCACAGATGAAATTTCGTCCCTTTAAATTGCTTTGCATTTTATCAACTCCTTCACACATAAGTATTAATATTCGAAAGTGTACAAAGTGAAATCCGGGAAAAGATCTGTTCTCAACACCTCCTCACTTTGGCCTTTCTACATTATTGATGGGTCAAGATGAACAGCCCATTGCATCCTTCAGCAATTTGATTTGGGAACTCTCTGCTGACTCCAATTGCATGGTTTGCTCAACTCTCGACCACAAACTGCATAATCCAGGTGCCGCACTGTGTGCGGCGGTTTCGGTCAACTCAAACGCCCGATCCCAATTTCCGGTTCGGGCATAACCTTCAATGAAGGGCAAATACTCAACTGCATAACCATCCGCCGGATTCAATCCCTGCGCTTCGGCTGCATCGCCCAGCCCGGCAACTTTTTGCCAGTCCTGGGTCTGGCGCGCCAGATCCGCCTTGGTGTAAAAATAACACCAGTCATGCTCTGGCTCTGCACCCAGGATCAGGGGGGGAACCGCTTCGCTGCCGCTGCCAATCTGGTCAACATGTGAAAGGTGCAGCGTTTCCTTTAATGTCTGTGGCAGTCCTGCCGGCTGCATGTCACCAGCCGGATCTAGCACTTTCATGCAGCCCGGCGCTTGATAGAAGATCGCCAACACATCCGATGTGTTTCCGGTGAATGTCGTATTGCGGTATCCATGACTGAAGGCCAATCCTTCTTCCAGACCCGGCAGCGGCGAACCGACCCGCGTGGACATATCGAAATACTTGTAAGACATTTCACCTGTGTTCAAATCCGGCGCATAGATCCAGTTGACCAGCGGGGTCAGATCATTGTCACTGTACCGCCAGAGCGGGATGGCATCCGAGATGACCACCGTACCTTCTTCCAGTTCCGGCATGCGCCAGGCCATCTGCCAGAAATAGGTCTGCAAATTACGCCATTCTTCCCGGTAGATCTGTGCATTTTGCAAATGAAAGCCGACCGACAAGGCTACCAATCCGCTCAAAATAACCACTTGAGCTTTCGGACGGACGAGGATATCCACCACAGCCACCATGATGAGGCAAGCCCCAAACATGAAAGGCAGCAGTGAGCGATCCCAGGGGAAAGCCAGGGTCAGGGGCACATTCGGCACCCAGAACGGCCAGCCCACCAGCGCCAGCGACAGCCCACCCAAAGCCAGAGCCTGCAGCGGCCAGGCTTCATACCAGGGCCTTGCTTCAGCTTCCGTCTTTCCAGATGCCAGCCTGGCCATATATCCCAGGCTGAGCAAAAAAGTACTCGAAACAAGTAGAATGTAAAGGTTCAATTGTTCAGCCGGGCGTTTCAAAATCTGCCGCCAGGCTCCATACAGGGCTGTACGCAGATCTGTCAGAATGCGCTTTGCCAGCTCCACCAGGGCATTCAGCGGCGCTTCCCGCAAGCCATAGAGCAGCTTTGGCTCATACGTGGGGAAGGCAAAAATGAACACCCGCCAAACAAAAAAAGCCAGCAAGACGATCAGGTAAGGCAGCCAGGCCATCAAACTGCGTTTCAGCCTTTGTTTCCGGTCAGTCTCGTTGCGCAAGACCATCCAGGTCAAAACCGGGCGCAGCAATTCCAGCCCGATAAAATACTCAATGCCAAACATTCCCAAGGAAGCCGTCAGCCCCAAAACGGTCAATACCCGCTTTTGGTGAGGCTGTTCAGCCGCCCGCAGCATGGCCCAAATGGAAAAGAGAGATAAGTCCAGGGTTGCAAAATGTAAAATGAACTGCACAGCAATGGGCTGCTGCTGAAATCCGGGATAGACCGCAAACAACATTGCAGCCCATGCCGTCTGCCGGGAATGCTGCGGCCAGATCAGACACAAGATTTTCCAGAAAAGGAAAACGCTCAGCCAGCGCAACCCCAACAGAAAAACATGATAAGGCCAGATCGTTTCACCAAAAACCGGCGAGGTCAGAATGTAAATCCAGGCCGAAAACGGGCGGTCAACCGCCACAAAATCTACAAAGCCGCTTGCGCCAAACAGATGGTAATTCCACATGTAGATCCAATCGTCCCCGTACAGACCCCACCACGGAATAAAGATGCCGTATGCAAGCACAACGGCACCCAAAAACGCCAGGGGCAGGGAACGATCACTAAAATGGAAGCGGCGCATAGAACCCAGGATTTGGCGAGGGAACGGGACAGAGCCAGAATCAGCCTGTTGCGTTCCCGTTCCCTCGCTCATGATGTATCGGTATCCTGCTGTCTGAATTATTCGGTGGCGCCGAGGATCAGGGCCAGCAGAGCCATGCGCATGACAACACCGTTGAAGGCCTCTTCCCAATAGCGGGAGTGGCGGGTGATGTCAACATCGGCGGGCAGCTCATCCTGGCGGGGCAGGGAGTGCAGAATGATCGAGTCGCTCTTGGCTTTCTTGCCCAGCAGCTCGCGGGTAACCTGGTACTGGGGCGGGGTCAGGCCCTTGTCGCCTTCAGCTTCCTGGCGGGACTTGGTGTAATCGGGCTGCACAACGGGCTCCATGTAGATCACGTCGGCTTTGTGGATCACATCGCGCACGTCTTCGGCTTCTTCCCACTTCAGGTTGTAGTTCTTCAAGTCATCCATCATCTCAGGCTGGATGGACATGTCCGCCGGGTGAACGGCGATCATATTGATGTCGAACTGGGAAATAGCGTAGGACATGGAGTGCATGGTGCGCATGCGGAAGTCGCCAACGCACAGGAAGGTCAAACCGTCGAGGGTGCCCTTTTCCTTGTAGATGGTGTACAGGTCAGTCAAAACCTGGGTGGGGTGTTCGCCCCAGCCATCACCAGCGTTGATCACGGGGATGCTGGCCCATTTGGCCGCTTCTTGGGGAGCGCCCTGCTGGAAGTGGCGCATAACAAGTGCGTCACCGTAGTACTCCAGCATCTTGACGGTGTCTTTGATCGACTCCTGGTAGAAGTCGCCAGCGCGGGTCATTTTGGCATCGGAGAAACCGGTAACGGCGCCACCCAGGCGAAGCATGGCTGCTTCGTGGGCCAGACGGGTGCGGGTGCTGGGTTGATAAAAAGCGGTGACCAGGGTTTTGCCCTTCAGCAGATCGGTGTTCTGGCGATCGCGGGCAATCGGGGCCAACTCATCAGCGATCTCGAATACGCGGAAGAACTCCTCTCGCTCGAAATCCTTCAAACTAAGAATGTCACGACCTGAAAAACTACGCATTGCAAATGCCTCCTGAAAATAATGGTGGAAATGTGGTTTATTTCTGCCGTACTCCGGCAGTTCGAGTTATAGCCGGAACGCGCCGTTCCAGCCTTCTCTCCTATTCAATTGGTGCTTGTGTAAAACTCCCGCCCACCCGGCGAATGACGTGGAAACGGAAATAACCAGGCAGGAAATGGCTTGCAGATTGGTCGATCACATCCCCTGTGTCACTGTACAGGGATGCCGAGAATTTCAGCAGAACATCGCCGCGCTGGATTTCGAGCGCCCTGGCGATCTTGGAAGAAGCAATCACCGCCTGCACTTCTGTCATGGAATTGGTCAATTGAGGATTACCCCGGCGCAGCAAGAAATCCAGCACCGAACCGGTGAAACCGATCTCCAGAGCCTGGGCAGGCAGCAAATGTGCAGGCAGGATATCTTCCAGATAAGCCACCGGTCTGTCATCCGCCAGGATCACCCGGCTGACCCGTACCAGGGGAGCGCCAGGTTCGATACCGAAAAGACGGGCCTGTTTTGAGTCGGCTTCCATTTCTTCCACCCGCAGATCGCCCATGGTCACATCCAGGGAGATGCGCCTGGCAAGGGTCTCAATGCTTTCCAGCACTTCCAGTCCTGTATCGATCACTTGTGGATGGTCAACAACAAATGTGCCCACACCCTGCCGGCGGCGGATCAGCCCTTGCCCCTCGAATGTGCGCATGGCCTCACGCAGCGTGGCACGCGACACACTCAACTGCCTGGCAAGTTCCGGCTCAGACAGCAGACGTTCTCCAGGGGTAGTGGCCGAAATCAAACCGGCCAACTGGGACTGTAGCCGTTGAAATGTATTTTGCCCACTGCCAGTTGCAAATTCTTTCTTGTGTGCCATTCACCAGTCCTATCTTTTTGTCAAATCCCGGAAAACGTTATCAAAAAACATCACTGCCACTAGAAAAGAGAACAGCGCCAGCTTAGCCAGCGCTGTAAAACCAATAAGCAGGAAGAATCATCCAGGCCAAAATTTGCTTCCATGTGTTTCGAAGTCCGGCATCCTGCAAGTTCACCACCCGCCCATGCTCGCCAAGGTAAGCAAGTCTGGGAATCAGGGATGTGCCTGTATCTTTTGTGGAGCGATTGATCATGGTAGCAGTCTGGATCATATGCTTGTCAGCCGATGGAAGCCCAATTGTCTTACAAAATTTGTCAGACATTAATGATGAGTCTAGTTTAGCAAAAAAACAGTGTTTTGTCAATTGTCTGACAATATGATTTTTGTCACTATTTTCCTGCCAGTTTGGCCGCGCGCAGGGTATTGCGCAAAAGCATGGCAATTGTCATCGGCCCAACCCCGCCCGGCACCGGTGTGATCGCTCCTGCCACCTGGCTGACTTCATCATAGGCCACATCACCCACCAGCTTGTAGCCGCGTTTACTGTCGGGATCTTCCACCCGATTGATGCCCACATCGATCACCACTGCCCCAGGTTTGACCCAGTCGCCGCGCACCATTTCCGGCCGGCCAACTGCGGCCACCAGCACATCTGCCTGGCGCACAACATCTTTCAGGTTCCTGGTGCGCGAATGGCAAACCGTAACCGTGGCATTCTCACCAATCAGCAGCAAGGCCACTGGCATACCCACAATATTGGAACGGCCCAGCACCACTGCATTCACCCCTTCCAGGGTCGGCAGGGTTTCCTTGATCAAATACAGCGCTCCGTAGGGCGTGCAAGGGATAAAAAGCGGCTCGCGGCCCTTTTGCGCCAGGCGGCCGATGTTCAAGGGGTGAAACCCGTCCACATCTTTCTCGATGCTGATGGCATTCAGCACTTTTTCTTCGTCAAGCCCGGCAGGCAAAGGCAGTTGCACCAGAATACCATCCACCTTGGGGTCAGCGTTGAGCTTGCGCACCAAGTCTTCCACATCCTGCTGGGATGCATCTTCAGGCAATTCATGACCAAATGACTGGATCCCCACCTCAGCACATGCCTTTTGCTTCATGCGCACATAAACCTGCGAAGCCGCATTCTGTCCCACCAATACTGTAGCCAGGCCAGGCACCTGCCGGCCTTCGGCCAGCATGGCATCCACATCCTGCTTGATCTCTGTTCGAATTTTTTCTGCGGTTGCTTTTCCATCAATGATCTTGGCCGTCATCATGCTCTCCTTTCAATCCCGGCTGCCAATAAACAGGTTGTCTAACAAATGCACTGCAAATTATAACCCAATTTTTGACCCGTCCATTGTAGTTGGTCAAATCATGCATGTAAATTGTCTGACCTATTCCTTGAAAACCATCCGGCAGCCAGAAAAGCAAGCCTCCCCCGGTAATCAGGGGAGGCTGAGACCGCCATCATCATTCGTTTTACCGGCAGCGAAAGGCCGTGATCTGCCAGGCCCCGTCAAGCTGCTCCAGTTCCACTTCGAACTGATGACCAATGAAATCGCTTGTCACCGGCACCACAGCCCTGCCGCCGGTGATCTGCGCCTCGCCGGCATTGATCTCCATGGGAATATCCTGCGCACACAGGAAAGGATCGTAGGGAATCCCTTCGGGGTTTTCCACAAAGGTGTCCATTTCCTGCACCAGAGCCTGGCTGAGCTGCGGAATGTCCCGGTAGGTTCGTTCCACCATGGGATTATGAAATTCTTCCGAGTGGGGCGTGCCGATACGCTCATAGTAAGCGGTGTAAAAATCCTGCACCGTCTGCTGTGGTGATCCTGTCGATACCGGCGCGGCATACGCCATGCGGGCCGGCTTGCAGCCCGCAAGGATAACCAGGCCTGCCAGGGCCGCCATAAGAATTGGTTTTCTTTTCGTAAACATTTTTTCGTCCTTTCAAATCAAGTTTGTGAGCGGTCTATTGTTGAAACGTCTTTTTAAGCCCCAAGGTTCCCCAATCACCCTGGACACCTGGAGGATTTTCAACCTGGCCACCTGGGCAGTAAATGCCGCCCAGCCAAGGGCAGGGCACTAAAACCTGTGCCCGTTTTTGTCTGTCTGGCTTCACAAAATACGATACAATAATGTCGTTATATTCAACTTTTTAGGAAATGGCAGGCGGTCTGCCATCAGGAGAGGATGCATGAGTAAAATCTGTGTGGTTGGAACCGGATACGTCGGCCTGGTAACAGGCACCTGCTTTGCAGACCTGGGGAACGATGTGACTTGTCTGGATATTGATGAAAATCGCATTGAAAAATTGAAACAGGGGATCATGCCCATCTATGAGCCTGGCCTGGAACAGTTGGTCGAAACCAATACCACCGCTGGCCGGCTCACCTTCACCACAGATTACGCCTCGGCCTTGCAAAACGTGGAATTCGTATTCATCGCGGTTGGCACCCCTTCCGGCGATGAAGGTGAAGCAGACCTGCAATTTGTGCGCCAGGCTGCCGAGGCCATCTCCGACCAGGTCAACCATCCCATCATTGTGGTCAACAAATCCACTGTGCCGGTTGGCACAGGCGATTGGGTGGCCGATGTGATCATCAAACGCCGTGAACGTACCGGCGGCGCACCGCTGGATTTCAAGGTTGTCTCCAACCCCGAATTCCTGCGCGAAGGTTCTGCCATTAATGACTGCATGAACCCGGACCGGGTGGTGCTCGGCTCCACCGACCGCTCGGCTGCCAAAAAGATCGCCGAGCTATACACCCCTCTGCGCTGCCCGGTGATGATTACCGACCTGCGCACTGCCGAGATGATCAAATACGCCTCGAATGCTTTTTTGGCAACCAAGATCTCCTTCATTAATGAAATGGCCAATATGTGCGAAGAATTGGGCGCAGATGTGGTCGAAGTCGCGCGCGGCATGGGCCTCGACAAGCGCATCGGCTCTGCCTTCCTGGATGCCGGCCTGGGCTGGGGTGGAAGCTGCTTCCCCAAGGACGTCAAAGCCCTGGCGCACATGGCTGTGCTGCACGGCACCCACCCCCAACTGCTGCAAGCTGTGATGGAAATCAACCGCAACCAGCGCCGCCGGACAATCTACAAACTGCGCAACGCACTCAATGGCCTGAACGAAAAGACCATCGGCATCCTCGGTCTTTCCTTCAAGCCCAACACAGATGACATTCGCGACGCACCTGCCCTGGAGATCATCCACCTGCTGGAAAACGAAGGCGCCTGCATCCAGGCCTATGACCCGCAGGGCGCAGAAAACGCCAAAAAGATGATCCCCCGTGTTAAGCTATGCGAAACCCCCTATCAGGTCGCCGAAGGTGCAGACGCGCTGGTGGTGGCCACCGACTGGAATGAGTTTAAACAGCTTGACTTTGCCCGCATCAAAGCGGTCATGCGCCAGCCTGTCCTGATCGACGGCCGCAACATCTGGGATTCCAAGAATTTACTGGAAATGGGCTTCACCTACTTCGGCATTGGCCGCGGTACAAACAACCACTAAATGCAATGTAAAATGTAGAATTCCGGGCTGGTGAACATTCTCATCACCAGCCCGGTTTGCTTTGATCGCTGGTCTTTGATAAAAACCCCCGGCAAGCCCTCCCTGGAAAGGTTGGCATACTCTGTCAGTTACCTGGTGATTGACGGCCCTTGCGATCTGACCGGCTTTGTCTATGCTGCGGTACCAGCCACGCCCACAGCGGCGGGGTGTATAAAGGCTCTCCTTGGAAAGGTTGGCATACTCAGCACACCGCCTGCATATCTCGACCCTCGACAGATCTTTCCAGACCGCGAGCTAACCCTTTTCAAGGTTAGTGCTAAACCACCCTTGAAAAGGGGAGGTTGCTGACCAGGGGAGCATGGCAGAGCAATCCGTACAGGCCGGGGGCGTATGATCCGGCGGGGATGATGGTTGCGCCGTTGGCGTTGTTAGGTCTGGTGTTTGGAAAGAAGAAGAAACGCGGGAAGTGGGATACGTTCATTGGCCTGTTGGTTGTGTGTGTTGTGGTGGGAATGAGTGTCTCCGCGTGTAATCAACCAAGTTCATCACCAGTACCGGGAGCAAGTGGAACACCAACACCAGTGTCAACTCCATCGTCAACTCTAATGGCAACACAGACGCCAACAACAGCAGTATCTGCGACAGTTAACAATTCTGTGAAAGCTACGCCCCCTCCTCCTTCACCAATATATCCCGAACTTAGCTATCATTGCCTAGATATTCTATTAGGAAAACCGGAACCTCGAAAACCAAGTGGATTAGATGCGGAATACGATTATGTTTGGGATACATATATTAATTTATGGACTAAAATGGATGAAGAGGCATGGTGGTGGGTAGACGGAGAAAAATATAGCTTCACCCCTTTGGATTTCTTAGATCGACTTTTAGAAATTGAATTTCAAATAATAAAAAACACACACTTTGGTAAGTTGCCAGAAATTGCAGTAGGAAATTTCAGCTTCTGGACCACTAGAGTAGGGGATAAGGATTGGCGATTAGCCGAAAACAAGGTGTTTATGGGCAATCCAACAAACCTACAGATTATCGAATATATTGGCAAAAGGGGCTTATTGCATTCTGGAGAATATTCTAAAAAAACAAAAGATTATCGAGTACAAAATATACCTGAAGATTATGACCAATGGCTTACATTCAATGGGAATTACCCGGATCATGAGATCCCTTTTAAAGAGGGTTTTATAAAACCAGAACCAGCCTGGCTGGATTGGCGTAATGTGAATCCTCCTGTCTATAATGAAGAGGGCGCTGAAGAAATAGATGATGTTCCTGTTGAATGGGGAAATAATGAAGGAGGCCATCAAAGTGATTTCTTTAGGCGGATAGAAGCTAAGAGCTATGGTGTTGGACTGAAAACAGACGAAATATTCCTCCATACAAGCAATTTTTATGCAGTTACATTTTGTCAATTGAATTTTTACTCAATGGATGGCGTAGATCATGGTTATCCTGTTCCTTCGGCGAATTGTAGAGTTTGGCCACGTAGACCGCGAGATGATTACTAGGATGATTGTAATGAGACTTACATTATGTGTATAAAAAATACATGAGGTAATAATAATGAATAATCAAGCTAGGGTAAATATTCTTGTATCTGTATTACTTGGGTTTCTTGTAGCGTGCACTACCCAGGTAACACCAAAGCCTCTACCGTCGATGGAGATGCCAACATCTATGCCTGATACGCCGATAGTATTGCCATCCGCGATATCAGGGCCAACCGCTTCATTTACAACGATGGAACCTGCGCTAACCACAGATACACAGGCTTTGAAAGAAATCGTTTATTCTCCTTGTATCTCTGTGGATCAATCCTTTCCTGTAAATACGGAAATTCCCTGGAATCTTCTGTTCATGCAAGAAAGATCTATATATATCCTTGACCCAGAAGATGGTACCAGAATGTTAGTTCCTTATTTCAGTGAAAAGGAATCAGATGGAAGTCATAAGTATTCGTATGATTTCTCCATCTCCCCTGATGGGAACTGGGTAGCATATCAAGATACATCCAGAACTAAACTGTATGTTGAACCAGCAGATACTTTGTTGACAAATCAGGATCAAGATCGCACTGTTTGGGAAAATCCTATAAGTTTTTGGTTGAGCAGATGGCTCGATAATGATTTTGTGCTTGTCAATTATTGGAAATCACAGGGGGACACATTTATTACATCAGCTTTCCTAAATCCGTTTACTGGGGAAATCCATGAGTTTTTGCTTGATGATCTGCCTAATTATAAGGATGATAAGGCGGGAGGTGCAGTTATGGTAACTCACTATTTCAATAGTGGTGATTTGGTGCCCGATCCAACCATGAAGAGAATCCTATACCCGGAAATTTGGAATGATAATAACTACAACACATTGTGGGATATTGAGACCAAAAGCCCATTAGCACGAGTGAAATATATTATTGATCTCTTCAATGATCCTTTATGGTTGCAAGATGGCAGCAATGTTGTTTTGAAAAGTACGGTTAAGGATTTATGGGAAGAGTGGTTTTTAGTGACTGCCAATGGGGATGTCAGGCAAATCACCCAATTTAGTGATATTTTTCTGGAACATAATTATTTACTTTCTCTTCCCAGTCGTTCGAAAGATGGCCATTTTATGGAGTTCCGGTTCTCCACATATGAACAGTCCGAAAATATAGCAAAGTATTTTGTTTTGGATCTTAAGACAAACGTTTTGGAGGGGTATTGTATTCCTTCAAGATTTCATCAAAATACAAGTCTAGATTTTCCCGTATGGTCACCAGATAGTAAATATATTATTATTCCAAATACAGATATGTATTTAAAAGGAGAAATTTTCTTAGTGGATGTAGATGCTAAAGCGGTGTATCAAATTGCTGAGGATTTGGAAGTGATAGGTTGGATTGCGAAACCTTGAAAATTAGTGCAAACGGGGGTGGCTTAGAGATAGAGACGTGAAGAGTTTGTGGCTTGATATTGTGGAGATTAAGAAATGAAAAAGATAATTAAAATTACACTATTAATAATTGCTATATTAATAATATTAAAAATAATTCAAATATTTCTGCAATTCATAATACAAGTAAATCCGATGGTGTATCCGAAGTTCGAAACTCATGATATTGTATATCTAGATGAATCAGCATTAGCATACTCAAAGTTGAATTTTATTGATGAAAGCGGGGTAAAGAAAAGTAAAGCAAACATTATGATACCCTGGACGACAGAAGTTTTTATGTTTGGAAATGAATTATCACAAGTAGTTGATTTAAATATCAATAAAGTTACAAATGTATATTGGAGTAATACAAAAGGGACATTGGGATTCCTTTATGGAATGGATTATCCAAATGTTAGGTATCCTGGGTTGTTGTTAGAAAATGGAGAGATATTGACATGTCAACAAGATGAAAAATTATCAACAAATTTGAATTATCCGATTCAGGTATTAGATGATACAAGAATTGTGATAAACATTGGTCGCTATCCCGATAATTATCTATCTTTTTACGATATGGAAAACTGCTTGGAAGAGTCAGTTTATTATGATGGAAAAGCCGAAAGAGCATTTGCAATATCTAGTAATGGGTGGCTTGCCATAAATGAAGAACTGGAAGGTGATTTGGTTTTAAATGTATATGATGAACAACATCAACTTGTTTTTACAGATAATGAAGTTGATTATTATCATTTTATTGATTGGTCAAAAGATGGGAGTATGTTGATTTATAGGGTATATAAATCTAAGTTGGAGGATCAGTTATATTTATATGATTTTAAAACAAATGAACAAAAAATAATTGGTGATCATATACATCATGCCTCTTTTTCGCCAGATGATAAAAAACTCATTATTGAACGAGAGGGATCTCAATTATACTTTCTTGATTTACGCTCATTGGAGGAATCATATGTAATACAAGGATCATTTCCCAATTGGAAACCATAAGGGATCTGTAAATGTAGTGTGGCGGTGCTATCAGACTGCGGTCAGGGAAGAGGGCGGCAAAGGGATGGGTTTCTTTTTACCACCCCAGGGGATGGCAGTGATATCAGTGCCGATGCCCAACCGGTCAAACTGCAAACGAACAAAAGCGGCTGTGGAAATGTCAGTGGGGCGGTTTTCTTTGCCCAGGGCGTAGGCAAATTGCATATATTTTCGAGCAACAATGACTGGACAGGCATGTTTGTCCACTGTTTCTTTGGAGAGGATATGATAATACCGAAACGAGGAGCTTGCGGGCAATAGCAACAATGGCCTTGTTGCGGCCCAGGCGGGGTTCGAGGCGTTTCAATTCCTGCTGCCAGAAAGGATGAAAATTGGCAACAGTTTGGGCAGCCTCAATCATGGCAGCGCGCAGATCCTTGCGTCCAGCCTTGGTGATCCTGCCGGTACGGGTGGTTTGACCGCTGTCGTGCACTTTGGCACCTAAACCGGCGTACCCGACCAGTTGTTTAGCATGCAGCATTTTGTTAACCAGTAATCGCGCCCCAAATGAATGGCCTGATTTGTTCCTGGATCCCCTGCTGGCTTCAGCGGGACTGGATCGT
This sequence comes from Anaerolineales bacterium, assembly GCA_020060485.1. Next base: position 6,436 of record JAGVAB010000173.1, on the reverse strand, counting down.
TTATTGGACCGAGCAGAGGTGGTCATTATCCGCGGCGCCAGCTATCGGGCTCAGGGGCGGGCACGGTTTCTTGAGGAGGTGACAACCGAATAAAGTGATCTACCCCAAAACCAATTAGATTCCCCCTCGTGAAAGTGGTGCAGTGTTGCCGAAGATCGCTGGCACAGTGTGGGTGAATATGGGTGGAGCATTTACGTGTAGATATTGACAATCCGCTACCAGTTGGACAACGGCCAGCCTTTGGCTGCTGTGGGAACGGAGAGCACGAGCTACTACCTGTATGGCAGAGTCATGATTGGCACGAAGACCCGTCCACGGGGCGCTTCCTGACGCGGGGTTCACCAACAGGCCTGGATTTATATAGATTATTATATTATAAATAATAAAATATAATTTATGATTTACATTCCCCCGTTCCTCAAAACAAAGGCCTGCTTTCGGCCACCTCGCCACAACCCCCGCAATGATATAATCCTCTCGTACAAAATGTTTTTCTTTGTCCTCGCGGCTTTGCGTGAAATGATTAGAACCTCGCCCAAACGGAAAACCTATGCAAACCCAAACCTTCCCGGGACGCTACGAGAATCTCGAAAAGATCGCTGAATTCGTGCGGCGCAATGCGCTGGCGGCAGGATTCAGCGATGCGGCCCTATATGCCATTGAGACCGCAGTGGATGAAGCCTGCTCCAACATCATCGAACATGGCTATGGCGGTGAAGGCAAGGGAGAGATTGAATGCTGCTGCAAATCAGACGAATCCGGCCTCACGATCACTCTGGCCGATCAAGGCAAACCATTTGATCCTTCCGGCATCGATATGCCAGACCTGAATGTGCCTCTCGACCAGCGAAAAGCGCATGGGCTGGGATTGTATTTCATGCACCAGATGATGGATGAAATCAGTTTTAAATATACAGAGGGTGAGGGCAACATCCTCACCATGATCAAGTATCACGAAGCCGAAGTTTGTGAACCCGACAAATCCCAGCCTGGCAGCGATCCGGAATGGCAGCAGCTCTTACGGCTCGGCGAAACCCTGCTCAAAAATAATGCCGCCAGCACCCAGGCCAGATACATTGAAGAATACGTCACCAAACTCCTCAATGCAAAGACCCATGTCTGGCTGGCAGAACCCTATTACCCTCTGCCGGGCCAGCCGGATACGGAAACCATCCCCGAAGATGCTGCGCCCTTCCTGGTACGCCAGGCGATGATGACAGGCCAGATCTGTTACCGCAACGAGGGAGATCATGACGGCACCAACTGTGCCCGCATGGAAAAACCACTGGCAACCACCGTGCCCCTGATTGCACAGGAAAAGCTGCTGGCTGTGCTGGAAGTGGAACGCTACGCAGGGCCGCCCCTTTGCCTCGAAGAAATGAACGAGCTGCACCGTCTGGCCGCCCATATCTCCATTATTTTGCAGATCAGCCGCCAGGAGATCATCAAACGCTGGCATGACGAACAACTGGCCTTGGTACGCTCGGTCAGCACCCAGATCGCCAATGAACATAACCTGGATGAGCTTTGCCGCCGGGTCACCCGCCTGATCCGCGAAACTTTCAATTATTATCACGTGGCCGTTTTCACCCTGAATGAAAAGAAAAAGCTGCTCGAGTTTCGCGCTGAGGCCAACCCGGTTGAAACAGGCCGGCAGGCCACGGTCAGCACCCTGCAACTGAACCAGGGCATTGTCGGCCATGTGGCCGACAACGGAATGGAATTGATCGCCCCGGATGTCCATGAAGAACCGCTCTTCCGGCATGTGGACGGGCTGCCCGATACCCGCTCTGAAGCTGCCCTGCCGCTGATCGTGGATAGCCGCGTGCTGGGGGTGCTGGATGTGCAGAGCGATCAACTGGACACCTTCCATGATACCGACATGACTGTCTTGCGCTCTTTAGCCAATTCCATCGCCCTGGCCGTGGAAGATGCACGCCTGTACAGCGATCTGAAATGGCATGCCGAGCAGACCGCCCTGGTCTTTGAGGTCAGCCATGCCCTCAATTCGATCCTTGAGCTGGACAAACTGCTGGAAACCGTGGTGGACATGATCCGCGGCCGTTTTGGTTACCCCTTTGTGCATGTCTTCACTGTACACAATAATCGCCGGCGGGTGATCTACGAAGTGGGCAGCGGTGCACGCAGCCAGGCCATGCATGAACGCGAAATTGAATACGATCTCGACAGTCCCAATGGCATCATCCCTTGGGTGGCGCGTAATGGCAAGACCATTCTGGCCAACGACACCAGCAAGGAACCTCTCTTCATCCCTACCGACTTCCCGCCCACCGATACCCGCTCGGAGCTGTGTGTGCCCCTCATGTTTGCCACCTCTGTTCTGGGGGTGCTCGACATTCAAAGTACCCAAACAGATGCCTTCGAAGAACAGGAAGTTCCCCTGTTCGAAGCCCTGGCGGCCAGCATCGCCACGGCTATGCGCAATGCCAACCTTTACCGCTCCGAGCGCTGGCGACGCCAGGTGGGCGACTCTTTTCGGGATGTGGCCGGCCTGCTCTCCGGCAATGTGGCCCTCGATACCCTGCTCGACACCATTCTCACCGAACTGGGCCGCAACCTGCCCTGTGATGCCTCTGCCATCTGGTTGATCGACTCCAGGCTGGATAATGGGTCGCCTTGCATGAATCTGGCCGCCTTGCGCGGCATCGAAATGGAACGCTTCAATCTCACTTGCTCAGAGATGGAAGTGAGCGCCTGGCTTGGCAAGATCCTCGAAAACCGCGCCCCATTCATCCGTCAGGAATATGACCCCCTGGACCCCCTGGGTGAAGCCCTGCAATTTGCACCCGATTACTCTTCCATCACTGCGCCCATGTACATTGGCGACCAGCCCCTGGGTGCCATCACGCTTGCCCATCATTCCCCAGGACGCTATGGCAATGAAAGCCACGCCATGACCACCACCTTTGCCAGCTATGCCGCCGCAGCAATCCGCAATGCCAAGCTGTACAGCGACGCCCAAAATCAGGCCTGGATTTCCACCGTCCTGCTGCAGATCGCCGAAGCCAGCCAGGCAGCCGAATCTCTCGAAGACCTTCTGTCCACCACTGTACGCATCACCCCCCTGCTGGTGGGTGTGGAGCGCTGCGCTATGCTGCTTTGGGACCAACGGCAAAAGGCCTTCCTGTTCAAGGAGCAGTACAACCTGGAGCTGCCCCAGGATGTCTCACCTGTTTTTGATCTCTCCCGGGCCCCTGCCCTGGCACGGCTTGCCGCAACCCGGACGATCACCTTTTGCGAGGACCCGCAGGCAGACCTGGGATTGCCCCCCTACCTGCTGGCGCCCGATGCACAAAGCATGATCCTGTTGCCGCTGCAAGTGCGGGATTCGCTGCTGGGCGCCTTTTTGGTCGTGCATCAAAAACCCCATCCGGTTGTATCAAACTCGTTTATGGATGCATCACAGCAAACCCTGTCCATCCTGCAGGGCATCACCCGCCAGACTTCCATGGCTCTGGAAAACCAGCTTCTGCTGGAAGCCCGTCAGGAGGAGGGCTACATCACAGCCGTGCTGCTGCAAGTGTCACAGGCTGTTGCCAATCAAACCGACCTGGACGACATTCTATCCAGCATCGTTCATTTGATGCCCATTCTGGTGGGCATTGAGGCCTGCATCATTTACCGCTGGGACGAAAAACAAAATCATTTCCAGCCCTTGCAGGCGTACACCGGATCACGCCAGGAAGAGAAAGAACTGCTGCAAACCATCCACCCGGCAGGCAGCTTTAAAGTATTGGATGAAGTACTCAACAAACAGGGCATCGTTTTCTGTCCGCTGGGGGCAAGCACCACGCCCAAAGATTGGGTGAACAAGGAATGCCTGCCAGATCTGCCTTCCATCTCACCTGCCATTCTGCCCGGCAGAAATTATCTAATGGGCTTCCCCATTCTGCTCAAAGACACCTTCTTTGGCGTGCTGATCGCCCGCGAGCAAAGCAGCGGCGCTGCCTTCCGCGAGCGCCGCATGGAACTGATCAACGGCATCACCCAGCAAATTGCCCTGGCCATCCAGAATGAGCACTTCAAAAATGAAATGGTGCAGCGCGAGCGCGTGGAGCAGGAATTTCAGCTCGCCCGTCAGATCCAGGAAACCTTCCTGCCGGAGCATATGCCCGCCCTGCGGGATTGGGAGATCGACGCCCGCTGGATCACAGCCCGTGAAATGGGCGGCGATTTTTATGACATCATCCACCAGGGAGAACATGATCTCGGTCTGGTGGTGGCAGATGTGGCCGACAAGGGCATGCCCGCTGCCCTGTACATGACCGTAACCCGCACCCTGATCCGGGCTGTGGCCCACAGCAACGCCTCACCGGCAGTGATATTGCAACGGGTCAACAACCTGCTGGCCAGAGACGCCCAAAATGGCATGTTCATCACCGTGTTTTATGCCGTCCTCGACCTGAAGAGCGGCAAGCTGACCTTTGCCAACGCCGGACACAACCGGCCGTTGCTCATCTCACATGCCTCCGGCACCGTGGAAATGCTGCCCAAAGGCGGGATGGCACTTGCAGTTCTGGAGGATATTCCCCTGCAGGATCACACCCTGGAATTGCATGCCGGCGATTGTCTGCTGTGTTATACCGATGGTGTTACCGAGGCTTTTTCGCCCGGCGAGGAAGTGTTTGGCGAGAAACGTCTGCAAGATCTGCTGGCCGGATTGGGAAACAACCCCATTCATGACACCCTGGATACAGTGGTAAATGCAATCGCCGCATTTCGCCAGGACGGCCTTATCTCAGATGACATGACCCTGCTTGGTATTCGGCGCAAAGAGATGCCCGTTGAAAAAAATTTATCTTCAAAGAAAGAAAAACATCATTGAAAGAAATCAACATCCAGGCCATCCTCTGGGATCTGGACGGCACCCTGGTCAGCACCGCTGATCTGCATTTCCGGGCCTCCCAAACCACCCTCATTAAATATGGCTATCACATCGAACGCCCCGTCTTTGACGCCTCCTTTGGCATGTCCGACTACACCATCCTGGGCAATGCTGCCCCAGACATGGAGGATACTTCCTTCCAGGCGATGGTTGCTGAAAAAAACGCCCTTTACCGCGCCCTGTTGCAGCAGGACGAGCTCTTGCCTTTACCTGGCGTGGTATCCTGGCTGGAATTTTTCAAACAGCGCGGGCTGCGACAGGTGATTGCCTCCACCACCTTCGAGGAGAACATCCGCACCATCACCGCCAGGCTTGAGATCGCTTCCTACTTTGAAGGGATCATCTCCACAATCAAGCTCAACCTGCCCAGCAAACCCCACCCGCATGTATTCCTGAAAGCAGCAGAATTCCTGAACCTGGCCCCGCAGAATTGTCTGGTGATCGAGGATGCCCCGGCCGGAATCGAAGCCGCCCGGCGGGCGGGCATGCTCTGTCTGGCAGTAGGTACCTCCAACCCACTGCCCAAACTGGCAGCAGCCAGCCTGGTGGTGGCAAGCCTGGACATTTTGCAAGTTGAACAGATTGAACAGCTTTTAAACCTGCCGGCGTCTGCCGCTCTTTAAAACAAAACGGGGCTGTTCCACAATAGCCCCGAACCCGTACCGCTGAAAAGGAAATGAGATCACTTCCCAAAAAACAATGCCTCCCAGACCTCCCATGCTTCAGGTACTTGTTGCGTGGGCACCGGCGTAATCACCGCCATCGGGGTTGTCCCCACAGGCGGGATGGGCACCACCACATTGTCCCCTTCGTGCTTCATCCGCCCATAGGTGCGCGCCCAATCGGCAACTGCTGCATCTGATGATGCATGAGCCACCTGCGTTTCCAACGCGGACTGAGTCAGCTTCAGGTCCATCACTTCAGTGGAAACTTCCTCTCGGCGAAGGTTCAATCGGTTGAGATCAGACAAACGCCCAGCCAGATCCGTCATCATCAACACCAGGATCAAACCCACGATCAAACCCACCAGCAAGCGGGCATCCTTGATCCCGAATTCTTTGTGCATCCATTTTTTGAGCGACAACCAAGGCTTGTTTTCAAAAAGCTTCATAAACTTATCTTACCTTACTTCATAACACAATTCAAGGAACGAATCGACAACCAAGCGCATCGATTCGTTGCAAGGAAAAGGCCAATTGAAATAAAAAATCCCCTTACGATAAGGGGATTGTGCCGAAGGAGGGATTTGAACCCTCACGGGCGTTATGCCCACTACGCCCTGAACGTAGCGCGTCTGCCAATTCCGCCACTTCGGCATAAAAGCTGAAAGGTATTTTAACGGATATTCGCCATTTGTCAACCTTTGCAGTAAAAATGCGCATGGCTTTCTCAAAGTTAATTTTCCATTTGTTTCTTTTATTGATGGCACGCGGCCGGACGAAAGACGGTCTGTGCATCACCGGGGTTTATTCACCCCACCCCTCGAACTCCCCTCCCCGCTGCTTGCCTGACATATCCCAATTCCTTCTT
>JAGVAB010000026.1 GCA_020060485.1 Anaerolineales bacterium | reverse complement strand
TCCCCCGGCCTATGAAGTCTGATCTACAAATCCAATCCGTGCCGGGGGAGGAATCCATTATCATCAGCATTTTGCATCTACTTTGATCTGGATGACCTTGACCGTTTTGGAAAATCGTAAATGTCAAGCTTTCTTGAGAATGCCATGGTCCTGAAATTTGGGTTTCTCCCAGCAGCCTTTCCTCAATTCGGGCTGTAATTTTCCATCCCCCAATTTTGCAATGGGCAGGTAGCAAAAACCAAGTGAAGGTAAAAAAACATCCCCCAGATGTTTAAAGGGTGAGTGTGCGCCCGGCCGGCGCACACTCTGAAATAAGGAGAGTTCCCTGTATTTTTAAGGAAAAATGAAGTGAAACAGCAAGGCATTTACCAATGCAGCACCTTGCTCAGGAAGAGCTGGGTGCGCTCTTCAGTGGGGTTGTTGAAAAGCACGTCCGGGGTGGCTTCTTCGATGATCAACCCGCCGTCCATCAGGATGGCGCGGTCGGCGGCGGCGCGGGCAAAGCCGATCTCGTGCGAGACGACCACCATGGTCATGCCTTCTTTGGCCAAAGCCTGCATCACGTCCAGCACTTCCTGGATCATCTCCGGGTCGAGGGCGCTGGTGGGTTCGTCAAAGAGCATGATCTTGGGATTCATGGCCAGGGCGCGGGCGATGGCCACGCGCTGCTGCTGGCCGCCGGAAAGCTGGGCGGGAAAAACATCAGCCTTCTCTGAAATACCCACTTTCTCCAGCAGGCTGCGGGCGGTTTCTTCTGCTTCCTTGCGCGGGCGTTTGCGCACCACGCGCTGGGCGAGTATGATATTTTCCAGGACGCTCAGATGGGGGAAAAGATTGAATTGCTGGAAAACCATCCCCACTTCACGGCGCACGGCATGAATGTTCTCGGCTTCCGTCAGCGGTATGCCGTCCACTACGATGGTGCCGTGGTCATAGTCTTCCAGACGGTTGATGCAGCGCAGCAAGGTGGATTTTCCAGAGCCTGAAGGCCCGATGATGACCACTACTTCCCCGCGCTGAATGTCTAAACTGACACCTTTCAGAGCGTGAGTATCTTCATTAAAGGATTTGTACACATTTTCGATATGGATGATTGGTGCTTCCATGATCTGCAACCTACCTTTCACTGCGGGTCTTGTGTTCAATGTATGCCACGATACGCGCCGCAAAGAGGGTCATCACCAGATACAACAGGGCGATCATGGTCCAGGTTTGCACCGGGATGAAATTTGAAGACATGAACTCCCGGCCGCGGCGGGTCATGTCGGTGACAGCTACCACACTGACCAGGGAGGAATCTTTGAGCATGGAAATGAATTCATTACCGACTGGCGGCAGGATCAACCGCACGGCCTGGGGCAAAATGATGTGACGCATAGCCTGAAAACGGGTCATGCCCAGACTGAGGGCGGCTTCCATTTGTCCCTTGGGGATGCCCTGGATGCCGGCGCGGTAGATCTCGCTCATGTAGGCGGAATAGCAGACGGTCAGGCCCAGGATGGCCATGCCCAGGGGATTGGCAAGATAAGTTTCAAAAGGGCGGAAGCGCAGCCAGGCGCCGACCTGCTGGATGACAGAAGGAAACGCAAAATACCAGAAGATGAGCTGTACCAGCAGGGGAATACCGCGCACGATCTCGGTGAAGATGGTGGCCATCAGCCGCAGCACAGGTGATTGGGAAAGCCTTCCCAGGGCAACGATGAGACCCAGGACGAGCATCAGGATGAAGCTGAGGATGGTGGTGATGACAGTGATGCCGATGCCGTCCTGGATGAAGATGACAACCTTGGCGTAAGGGTCGGGGATGAAAAAGACCATGAACAACACCAGTGCAACCACCGCGGCAAACAATCCCCACCAGGGATCGATATTTTTGGCCAGCCAGCCGTTTGAGGGCAGTGGATAGAAGTGGTCACTGAGACTGGTGGGTTGGTTTCTATTGGGATTGGTCATGAGCGTTCAGGCAGCCTTTCTGGGGTGAGAAGCGGTGAGTGCAGCGCAAAGCGCTGCACTCACTGGCAATACGAGTAGATTTATTCACTGACGGCAAGCCATTCGGCTTCCAGTTGTGTGATCAGTCCCTGAGATATGACGGCATTCAAACCCAGGTTGATCTGATCCCGCAGTGCGGTGTTCTTGTTGCAGACTGCGATGCCGTACGATTCATCGGTGAAGACATCGCCGACATTCACTAGGCGGCCATTGCTCTGGCTGACAAAATTGACCGCGGTGGGGTAATCGGCGACCACAGCCGCGATCTGGCCGTTGATCAGGTCGAGGTAAGCCAGGTCAACCGTATCGTAGGTTTTGAGCTGCGCCCCGGCGATGTTCTCGATCTCGATAGCGCCAGTGGTACCGATCTGGGCACCGGAAATTACGCCCACCAGGTCAGCCGGGCCCTGGATGGCGGTGTTATCGGAACGCACGGTTACGATCTGCCCGGCGTTGATGTAAGGGTCGGAGAAGAGCATGGTTTGTGCCCGTTCGGGGGTGATGGTGATGGCCGAGATGGCGGCGTCATACTGGCATTGGGAAACGCCAGCCAGCAGTGCATCCCACTCAACGGGTACGATCTCAATGTTGAGATTCTGGTTTTCGGCAATGGCTTTGATCAGGTCAATGTCGAAACCAATGATCTCTTTGCTGCTTTCATCCACGTATTCAAAGGGCGGCCAGGTGGCGTCGGTGGCAATGCGCACGGTCGTGGTGGCGCTGGCGGTTCTGCCGCAGGCGGCCAGAGTCAGGCTCAAAAGGACAATGACGATGGTCAGGACATACAAATTGCGATTTCTCATTTCTTCCTCCAAATATAAATTCGTGTCGGTTGGATGTTGAGCATCAGGCTCGATAAAGCAAAAATTCACCAATCTTATGCGTTTGCTGCGTTTCAGGCATCAAAGGCATCACCTCCTTGCGGGCAAACAAAAAGACCTTCCCAGAGGGAAGGTCTTGTCTGTGCTGTCCTGGATTTCTTATCCGTTATTGCTTAAGCACCACAAGCCGCTCCTTCTGGAGTGAAGGTCGGGAATTGCTTCTTGGTTCGCTTAGCAAATAACTGTATGTTCATATTGAGACCATTTTTATCATGCTTTTTGGATTATTGTCAAGGAAATTATGAAATTTGGGTCTTTGGCCTGTATTTTGGCAGTTTCGTGTGATGCGCAGCCGTTGAAATGCTATAATGAACGTGTTGATCCTGTTGGGTGAGGGTAGCATGATGTCAAGTTCTGTAAAATACCGCGAGAATACGCTGGCTTTTTTGTACGGCATCTTTGCCGCATTGGCGGCAGGTACTGCCTGGACGATCTTTTCCATGGCTGGCTTTGAGGCTGCCGCTCTAAATCTTTTGCAAATGGCTGGGCTGGTGCTGGTGGCACTGCTGATGGTGTTCTTTTTCTTTCGCGCTTTTCAGCAATCTTTTTGGGGTGGTGTAGGCGGATTTTTGATGATCCCGATCGGGGTTGTAGCGCTGGCATCTGTTCTCTTCCTGCCTGGGATGTTGAAGGGTGAAGCAGTTGTGGAGGAGGACGCAGCGCTGGAGGTGTTTTTGACGCCCAGCCTTGCGCCGACCGATGAAATTGCGGAGGCTGCGCAAGAAGAGGAAGGGACTGCTGCCCAGGAGGAATGTCTGCTTTGGTCGTCAGTGGACAGCAGTATGGTGGGTGAGGACATCTGTGTGTATGGCAATCTAGCCCGCGCCAACAGCCGGGAAGGGGTGTTTTACATGCTGTTCGTCAATGAGCCGGGGCGCTTCTTCCTGATGGCATATAACTGGGGCGATTCCAGCCTGGCAGGAAGCTGCGTGAAAACCCGCGGGGTGGTGCAGCGCCTGGGCGCTTCTCCGGTGATCGTGGTGGCCAAACAGGCAGACCTGGAAGCATGTGATTGAGGCGCACGGTTAACCCAAAAACAGCAAATCAAAGCCCTTGCGAGATTCCCCGCAAGGGCTTTTGTATAGGATGATCGTATGACTGGTTAATCTGGCTGGCTGATCTGCAGCCAGTTCACTTCAACTTTCACTGGTGTGACTCTCTCGGATGAGATATTGATACCTACATAACCTGCATCGGGGATTTCCTCATCCTTGACCTTGGCAATTTCAACCCCGTTGACCTCCAGGATCAGGGTTCTGCCCTTGCATATGGCGGTATAAACGTTCTTCTTGTCGGTGCCAAAACGGATGGACTTAATGCCGCCACGGGCCAGTTCCTTGTTGCCATCCTCATAATAGCGCATGATGCTGTAATAGCCACCGCTGGTGGTGATGAATTCATACCAGCCATAGTCTGTATAACGGCAAACGATGCCGACGTTGTTGGTATTGACGCCTTTGTTCTCTACTTCAAAATCAATGCGTACATCATCGTAGGCGTGGGGTGCATAGAAACGGTAAAGGTAGAGGTAAGGGCTTTCAATTTCAAAGCGCAGGGCGCCGCGCCGTTGTTCGATGGCATAGGTGGGCGTGTATTCGTCATCGTCCTCTTCCACGTCTTCGTCCACGAAGTAGGAATACTCGGTGAACCAGTCGCTCTTGTTCATCTCTCCATCGAAGTCATCGCGGAAGAATTTTGGTGCATTGCTGGAAACGGGCGGGGATGAGGGCGCGCCCATTTCACTTTCAAAAGCTTCCTCTTCCTCCGCTTCATATTCATAGACTTCTTCTTCCTGGCTTGCAGGCCCGGAATGTTGAACACTGGATTGCGCTTCTTCGAGCAGTTCGGTGGAGGCAGTATCATCAGATTTGCTGCGGCTGAACAGACCGCATGCCATTGTTATCATTGCAATGATCAAGACAAACAGGATGTATTTTTTACTGCGTTGCATATTTCCCTCCGTGGAATGTAAACGGTATAACGGCTGATATTCTTATTATAGTGAAAATATGCACGAGTGTACACTATTTCAGGCGCAAAAATGCGCCTGAGTTTCACATTAAGGATAAGCTTCTGGTTTGTCGATCTATTCTCCCAGAGAGACTTCAACCTTATGCTGGTTGCCTGTCAAAGTTTCCAGCGGCACCAGATTTCCGGGCAGGGTGTGGCCGTCCACGATCAGGCTGGTTACTCCCCGGCTTACATGCAGCGGGTTGTGCACGTTAATCTCGAACGTGTGGCCGCGGAAGCGGCGCGTGAGGCTGAACTGCTGCCATGCTGGCGGGATGCAGGGATCAATGCGCAGGCCGTTATATTCCGCGCGCACACCCAGGATATACTGGGTGGCTGCCTGATAGACCCAGGCAGCCGTGCCGGAAAGCCAGGAATTGCGTCCCAGACCAAATTGGGGGTGGCTGTCGCCGAGGATGTTTTGCGCATAGACAAAAGGTTCACATTCATAAATATCCAGCATATCGTTCTTGGTGACCGGGTTGATCTGGGCATAGTACATGTAGGCCCGTTCTCCGTTGCCCAGCATGGCTTCGGCGATCATTGCCCAAGGGTTGGGGTGCAGGAAGATACCGCCGTTCTCTTTTGCCCCGGGCGGGAAGGTGGTCACCCCGCCATATTGGGGATCATAGCCATCAAAACCCGGCACATTCAGCTTGAGGCCAAAGCGAGTGTTTAGTTTTTCATGGACTGCGTCCATTGCCTGGCGGGCGCGCCGGGCAGAAGCAAAACCGGAAATGACAGGCCAGGACTGGGCATTGAGGTAGATTTGGGCGTAGGTGTTCTGGGCAGAACCGAGCGGCTTGCCCTGGGCGTCGAAGTAGCGCAAATACCAGGCCCCATCCCAGGCGGTGTTTTCAACACGCGCCTGCATTTCGGCATAAGCATCCCGGTATTGTTCTGCGGTGGCCGCGTCTGCGCAATGTTCCAGCAGAGCGACCATTTCGTTAAGCGCTTTGCCGTACAGGTTGGCGGTGAAAAGGGATTCGGCGCCAGCTGGCAGGTTGACTGTGTCATTCCAGTCGGCAAAGCCCAGCAGTGGCAGGCCATGCCGGCCCGTGTTCTGGCGGGTAAAAGCCAGGCCGCGTTTCAGGTGTTCCAGCACAGAAGCGGCTTCGAGCGGCTTGCCACCCCGCTCTTTTTCATAAAAGGGCACCACTTCTTCCAGAAAGGCCATATCCCCGGTTTCTTTGAGATAGGCGCAGGCAGCCAGGATGGCCCACAAATGGTCATCGCTATAATAGTGGGGGCGATCGTCCATTTCCAGTGAATCGCCGGCGCTGCCTTGCAGGGTGAGCGGGTTGAACTGGTGCATGGCTGAGCCGTCCTGCTTCTGGAAGGAAAGCAGCAGGAGGATGAAATCCCGCGCTTCGTGGGGTACTGCTGCCAGCACGGCCAGAACATCCTGGGATGAGTCACGAAAGCCGATGCCGCGTGAGCCTAATCCCAACTGGTAATAAGAAAGATAACGAGACCAGGTTTTGGTGATGTAGCACTGGTGGGGATTGTGCACATTCAGCATGATATTCATATTGTCATCCGGGGTGTTGACTTGCAGGGCAGACAGATATTCGTCCCAAAAGGCACGCAGGGACTGCAAGGCGGCTTGCACGGCTTGTGGCTGGCGGAAGGCTGAAATGCTTTGGCGGGCGGCGTCCAGGCTGGCGGCCTGACCCAACTGCACGATCAGGCGGCGGGTCTCGCCGGGTTGCAGACTGCCCAGGGGGTGCAGCAGGGCGGCGATGTTATCGCCGCGCAGCGCCTGGCTGTTATTCAGTTCGGACTGCATCAGGCTGAGCGGCAGGTGGAAGGAGCCGTACTCATTTTGCCCCAGAAAGACCTTGCGGTCGCTTTCATAGGATGAAGCCGGCAGGTTGGAGGTGAAATAGTTGATCTTGCGATCCCGGTTCATGAAGGGATATTGCACCAGAATGGTCAAGTCGCCGTCTGCCACAGCCCGGGATTGCATGGTTTGCGGCACCCAGTCGGCGTTGGTGAATTGCATCATGGCATCGGGGTGGGTGTATTCCACCACCGGGATGGCGTCCACAGTCAGAGGGTTGGCTGAGAGGTTGGTGATCTGGACGTCACGCAGTTCGCATTGCCCGTCTGGCGGCACAAAGATGGTCGCCTCACAGCGCACACCGGCAATTTCGGACAGGATGCGGGTGTAACCCAGGCCGATATGGCATTCAAAGACATCCAGCGGTTCAAGGGCGGGTACAAAAAATGGCGACAGAAGGCGGTAGCCCTGGGGAGTGTGCAGGCGCAGGTAAAGGGTTTCGCCTTTGAAATCCGAAGACGGCATTTGCTGAATGTACTTGGTGATGCGGTTATAGGTGGGGTCGTCCTTGCAGATCAGTGCACCGCCGGTGTGGTCCACAAAGCCGCCAAACTGGCGTGTTCCGATGTAATTGATCCATTTGACCGGTGTGCAGGGGTTGGTGATGACATATTCCCTGTTCTGGGGATCGAAATATCCATATTGCATAAGGTTGTCCTCACTGGTGATGAAAAACCGCAGTCAGTCGGAGTTTTGCAAGGCTCTTTCTGCTGCGGTTTGAAATGAACGGTTGATACAAGGTGATGGTTAATTTTCAAATAGTTTGCAAGCCACAAAATGATCTTCTTCCACCTCGATCAAAGGCGGGTTTTCTGTGGCGCAGCATTCCAGCGATTGCGGGCAACGTTCGTAATAACAACAGCCTTTGCTGGAATTGGGCAAGCAGGCTTTCATGGCGGCTTCATTCTCTTCCCATTTCTTGTCCAGGCGTGGCACAGAAGCCATCAGCATTTTGGTATAGGGGTGAAGAGGGTTGTCATAAATCTTGCTGGTGCTGCCTTTCTCCACCACGTACCCTTTGTACAGAATAACGGATTTTTCACTGATGTAATATCCCAGCGAAAGGTCGTGGGTGATGAAAAGAATGGAAAGCCCATGAACTTTCAGGTCTGCCAGCAGGTTGAGCACATCCACACGGGTGGAGGCATCCAGCATGCTGATGATCTCATCTGCCACCAGCACTTGTGTATCCAGCAGCAGGGCGCGGGCGATCAGAAATCGCTGCAATTGACCTCCGCTCAACTGGTGGGGGTATTTGTTCAGCACGATGGCCGGGTTCAGGCCCACGCATTGCAGCGACTCGTTGATCTTGTCATTCCATTCCCCATCCGGCACTTGCGGATAGAACTCATCCTTGATGACCCTGAAGATGCGGTCTGCCTTGAAGATGGGATTATAGCTGCTGAAGGGGTCTTGAAAGACGCCCTGAACGGTGCGGTAGTATTCCTTGAAATCGCTGCCTTTGAGGGAGGCGATGTCAACGCCGTTGAAATCGATTTTGCCAGAGGTGACCTCGATCAGCCGCAGGATCATCCTGCCGATGGTGCTTTTGCCGCTGCCGCTTTCTCCGATCAATGAGACCACTTCACTGTCTGGCACATCAAAGCTCACGTTGTTGACGGCATGCAATTCCTTGCCGCCAAAGGTGCCAATGCGATAGACCTTGGTGAGGTTTTCCAGTTTAAGCATTCTTGCTTCCCTCCTTCCAGCAGGCAACAAAGTGATCCTTCTCGACTTCAATGAAAGGAGGCTCTTCCACACATTTTTCAAAAGCCAGAGGGCAGCGATCGTTGAACCGGCAGCCTATGGGCGGATGCAGAAGCTGGGGCGGGTTGCCGGGGATGCCTTTCAGTTTTTCTTCGGCGTGTTTGATGCCCACCTTGGGCAGGGAGGAGATCAACAGTTTGGTGTAGGGATGACGCGGGGCGTGGATCATCACTTCGGTGGAGGCTTTCTCGGCCAGTTTGCCGGCATACATGACCAGGATGCTGTCCGAAATCTGGTACAGGATGGAAATGTCATGGGTGATGACGATCATGCTCTTCACAAAATGACGGTCACGAAATTCCACCAGCATTTTGGAGACCGCCTGCTGGGTGGAGACGTCCAGGGCAGAGGTGATCTCATCCGCGATCAGCAGCGAGGGGTCCAGCAAAGTGGAAAGCACCATCACCGTTCTTTGCTTCATGCCGCCGGAAAGCTCAATCGGATACATTTTGAGAACATCGGCAGACATATTCACCAGGTCCAGCCTGCGCAGCAACTCGGATTCAATGCTCTTGTAGGGGATGCCGCGGGCGGTGAGAAGCTCGCTGATCATTTTGCCGATCTTGCGGGTAGGATTCAGGGCGCTCATTGCATATTGGGGAATGATGGAAACCTTTTTGAAACGGAAAGGATCCATTCTGTCCACATCCCAAATGGGCAGTTCTTCTCCATCCAGTTCCACGCGACCGCCAACGAATTTTTTGGGCGGGGTGAGATGGATGAGACTGTACCCAAGTGTTGTTTTGCCACAGCCCGATTCGCCGGCCAGACCCATGATCTCGCCATCGGCGATCTTGAAACTGACGTTCTCCAGGGCGTGCACATCACCGCTCAAGGTTTGATAATAAACAGTGAGATTTTCAACATTTAAGGTCATGGATTACATCTCTCTCAGTTTAGGGTTGAACACTTCATCCAGGCCAACATTCATGATGTACAGAGCGCCGACGATGGCAGTGATTGCCAAACCCGGCGGCACAAACCACCACCAGATGCCCAGTTGGAGCGCGCCCCAGAGTACGGCATATTGCATCATCAAGCCAAGTGAGATGGCATTTGTAGGGCCGAGGCCAATAAAATCGAGTGTGGCCGCAGTGAGGATCGCCCCGCCAAACTGGAGAATAAAGACCAGCAGCAGGTAAGACATCATGTTCGGTGCGATTTCGGTGAAGATGATCTTGACCGATTTCATTCCGCTCATGCGGGCAAGATCAACGAAATCTCTGGTGCGCAGCGAAAAAGTTTGGGCGCGTACCGCCCTGGCCACCCAGGGCCAGGCTGTCAGGCCAATGAAGATGCATTCAGTTGCAAGGCTGCGCACTTCAAGATAAGCTGCAATGATGAGCAGCACGGCCAGGGTGGGGATGACCAGGACGATGTTGGTGAGAGCATTCAGCAACTCATCCACAATCCCGCCGCGATAGCCTGCGGTGAAGCCGATTATGATCCCGATCAAGGTTCCCAGACCGCCGCCAATGGCACCGACAATGAAGGTTGCCCGCAGGCCGTTGACGAATTGGGAGAAGATATCCTGACCAAAGAATGTGGTCCCCAGCCAATATTTGGAGGAAGGCGGTTCCGGGCCAAGCGGATTGGCATAAGCAAACGGTTTGTGCTGGGTGAGCAGAGGTCCAAACAAGGCCAACAACAGGAAGAAAAGGATGACGAACGTGCCGATCAGCAATTTTTTGTTGCGCAGTGCAAAGAACAAGAATTCATTTTTCTTCTTTACGGTTTTCATGCCGCCTCCCCTGTCATGCCTTTGCGAGTCCTGGGGTCAACCAGAATATAGACGATGTCAATGGTGAAGTTGGCAAGCAGTACACCAATGATGATGAAGAGGAAGCAACCCTGGATGAGAAAGTAATCCTGATTCTGGATGGCTGCCAGAAGAAGGTAACCAATACCGGGGTAGGAAAACACCACTTCGGTTACCAGAGCTCCGGCAACCACCACACCCAGCTGCAGGGCCAGGCCGGTGATTTGGGGAAGGAGGGCGTTATTAAATGCATATTTGCGGATCAATTTTTTGGGGGCGCCCAGGGCACCCAGATAGTGGGAATAATCTGATTCCAGCTCGTAAATGATCATGTTGCGCATCCCGATTGACCAGCCGCCAAAGCCAACCAGGAACAGGGAGCAGAAAGGCAGAAACCAGTGATGCAGAAGACTGCCAATAAAGGCCAGTGAAAAATGAGGGCGCATGGCGAAACTATACGCACCGGCGATGGGGAAAATCCCCAGAACAATTCCGAAAAACCATGCCAGCAAAATGCCGAGCCACATGTAGGGCATGGCGGTGAGAATATAACCGATAGGAGAAAGGGTGTTGTCGAGCCATTTGGACCTGGCGGCAAAAGCGCCAAATTTATTGCCTGCGTACCAGCTTGCCAGGATGGAAGGGATCAGGAGCATGAGGTCATAGGGTACTGCGCGCAGTAGCACCTTGGCCACTGGCGTTGGAAACATGTAGACGCTGATTCCCAGGTCACCGCGCGAAAGGGCGATCCAGAAGTTGATGTACTGCTGCCAGACCGGCACATCCAGGCCAAAGGCTTTGGTGAAGTAGCTTCGCAGCAACACGGCAGCTTCCGGGTGGATGGCCACACGTGCCAGCATGTTCTGGACGGGGTCGCCAGGCATGAAGCGTGGAATGATCCAATCGATGGTGACCGCAAAAAAGAAGGTGAGAATATAAATGAGAATTTTTCTGGTGAAGTAGCGACGCATGCTGCCTCCGGTGGGATTTTGGAAGAGAACCGCCCCTCCTCCCGTTGAGAAGGAGGGGCGGAGATCAGGTGAGACTGATTTTCTACTGGCTGACTGGTGTGAGCTCAAGCAGGGTTAACACACCACCCATCTGCCAATATCCGTTCCAGGTTGAGGGCAGGGCATAGGAACCCGACCCGTCCACCGGCCAGTTCTCCCAGGTTGAAGTGCTGAACTGCGCCCACAGGCCGTTGTACCAAAGCGGGATCATGGGCATTTCGGTCAGCATGAGTTCCTGGATGGCGGCGCAGGAAGCTTTCATACCTTCGATATCATCGGCGGGAACTTTTGCAAGGGCGTCCACCAGGTCGAACATTTCCTGGTTTTCATAGCGGCCAAAGTTGCCGCTGCCCATTGTCTGTTGAATGGGATGCCGGAACAGCAAGTTGTACAGGGTCCATGGGGTATTGCTCATGGTGGCCCAGTTGTTGAGGGTCATATGGAAGGTGCCTTCGGTGAGGGCGGTATTCCAGGCACCATAGTCAGGGTAGGCGGCTTTAATGTTGATGCCGGCAGCCTGGGCGCTGGTGGCGATGATGTCAATGGCAGCCATCCAGTCAGTCCAGCCATTCGGGCAGGTGACATCCAGTTCGATCTTGGAGCCATCCGGAGCTTCA
This sequence comes from Anaerolineales bacterium, assembly GCA_020060485.1. The sequence continues at coordinate 20,211 of JAGVAB010000026.1, read as the reverse complement.
ACAAAGCCATCACCGTCGGTATCCACATAACCGGCAGCTGCCAGCATCTGCTTGGCCTTGGCGGTGTCGAAGGCGTAACCCAGACGTGCAAGTACGTCCTGATCATCGTAGTCGCTGAGGGTCGGCAGGAGACCGGTGGGGCTGGAAGCCTTGACCAGATTGGCATAGGCCACATTGACGATGGAGGGCACATCAATGGCGAAAGCCAGTGCCTTGCGGAAAGCAGGATCATCCATCGGCTTGATGGTGGTGTTCAGGAACAATACCGCCGTGTTGGCAGAGACCATATAGGGGGCTTCAGGATAGTAGGTTTCAATGTAGCCCTTGTCGGACAGGGTTGCAATGCCAGGCAGGAAGTTGTTGCTCAGGTCCACATCGCCCTTGATCACTGCGCCAAGCGCAACGTTGTTGCTGGAGAAGCGGATATCAACGATTCTCTTGGCGGCAGGTTTGCCGAAGACGTCAATGCCCCACCAATTCTCGTTGCGCAGCCAGACGTTTCTGTCTTCACTGTGGGTTTCGTACAGATATGCGCCAGAACCGACCGGGTTTTCATTCACACCAGCCGTGATGTCCTCTTCCGTCCGGCTTTCCCAGATGTGCACCGGAACGATGGCGATGTTGTACAGATTGTTGGTCCATTCCTGGTAGAGGGGATCGGTGAAACTGAACTGCATGTGCGTGGCATCGCTGACGGTGACGCTGTCCAGGTAATTCCAGACAGGGCTGTACCAGATGGCGGCATATTTCTGGGCAAGTTCAAAAGTGAACTTGACATCATCAGCAGTCAATGGCTTGCCATCGCTCCAGGTGAGGCCTTCGCGGAGTACCATGTCATAAGTGGTTGGGGTACTCCATGTGCCGCTCTCTGCCAGCCAGGGGGTCAAATCACCGGTCATGGGGTTGAAGGCAAACAGGGTTTCATACACATAACCGATCGTGCCGGTCGTGTTGGCTTTGCTCCAGGTGATGAAGGGGTTCCAGTCGTTGGCCGGGCCCCAGGCTGCGCCGCTGACGTAGAGGGTTTCTTCGCGCGGGTAAATCGTTACAACCGGGGCAGCGGGTGCTTCAGGTTCGGGGGCAGCGGGGGCAGGAGCTTCGGCGGCCGGTGCCGCTGGTGCGGCGGGTGCGGCGGGAGCTTCGGCAGCGGGAGGTACTGCCGCCTGTTGGCAGGAGGTGAGCAGCAAGCTCATCGCCACGATCAGAGTTACCAGGATCATCATTGAACGTTTCATCTCATTTCTCCTTAAAAAATTAGGTGCAGATTGAGTAGAACATGGTTTGGGTTCAAACCGGAAACGGCAATATTTGAAACCATCACCTCCTTTGCAGGCAGACCTGAAGCTGCGCCCTGTTTGGGAGCGCTCCCAATCATGGGGATAAAAAATCCCCGACATTGAGAGCAGCGCCCTCTCTCAAGGAACTGCCACAAGAATCGCGGATGATCAGTTCGGTATCCAGCATGAGCTGTTTTTCAGGATGGATGCCGTTTTGGATCAGATCAATCACCAATTCAACTGCTTTTATGCCAAATTCAAACACTGGCTGGCGGATCGTACTTAAGGGTGGCTGTGTCAGGGTGGCCAGGGGAAGATCATCATAACCAATGAACGCAATATCGTGCGGGATGCGCAGGCCAGCCTCGCGGGCGGCACGCATGGCGCCAATGGCCATAATGTCGGAGGCGGCAAAAACCGCGTCTGGACGGTGCGCCAGTAAATGGCGCATGGCTGCATGGCCGCCGGATTCGGTGAAATCCCCCCCTACGAGCATGGCGGGATCAATTTTCATGCCGTGATCTTGCATGGCTTGCACATAACCTGTCATGCGGTCAATGCTGACTGTACTATTGGCGCTGCCAGCGATGGTAGCAATGCGTTGATGGCCAAGGTCGATCAGATGTTTGACGGCGCGATAAGCCCCTCTGCAATTGTCCACATCGATATAACTGATCCCCTCGGATTCAAAAGGCCTGCCGGCAATGACCACCGGCAGGGTGGATTGCACCAGGCGCTCAATCAGAATATCTCCCTGCTGGCCTGATTGAATCACAACCCCATCTAGAAAACCTTTGCTGGACAGACGAAGCAGGAATTTTTCTTCATCTTCCTTTGAGCCGACCAGGAAAAGACCGAGGGTATAATTGTGCTGGTTGCAGGCCTGGGCGATGCCCTGGGTGAGGCGGGGGAAGTATGGGTCGCTGAAGAAAGAGCTGACACTGCGCGGCAGAACCAGGCCGATCATCCAGGAACGGTGGGAAGCCAGGGTTTGGGCGGCCGCATTGGGATGGTAACCGGTGCTTTGAATCACTTCCAATACCCGCTTGCGAACGCTGCTGCGCACATCGGGCTGCCCATTGACCACGCGTGAAACCGTGGAGCGGGAAACTCCGGCTTTCTTGGCGATATCATCTAGGGTAAGACCGGTCATTAAGGATCTGCCTTGAAAAAGGATTGCCAAAACAGGGTGATGAATGGGTATCAGGCACATAATCTGCCCGGGGAAAATGGAAGCGCTCCCAGAATTTAAAAATATTATATAAATATTTAATTGAAAAGTCAACTGTTTTTAATGTTTCTGTTAATGATTGCTTAATTCTCCCAACCCGAAGGGCAGTTTTTATCCTGGTTTGACCGCTTTACTACGTTCACCTGTCCAAAAATGGCGATATGCTGTTTGATTTCTGCTGTTTTCATTTTTGGATGGCAATGATGCCTTGACAAAACTGGATCAGATGCTAAAATATTTATGTCGACTATAAAATATTTATATAAATTATTTTGATGATTGGGGTATTATGCGTAAGGTGCGCTTGGGTGATATTGCCCGGAAAAGTGGCTTTTCTTTATCCACCATTTCACTGGCTTTGAACAACAAACCCGGGGTTTCATCCGAGACCCGGGAACGCGTGTTCGCGATTGCAGAAGAATTGGGCTATACCCTGCGGCCTGGCATGGCAGAAGAAGCATGCAGCCCGTTGACCACGGTCGGCATGGTGCTTAAGCTGGATTCGGACACTTCCCCCCAGGCCAATCCCTTCTATTCGCGAGTCATGATGGGCATTGAAGATGCCTGCCGCAGGCAGGGTATCCAACTGTTGTTTGCCACCATGCCTGTGGATGAGAACAATCAGCCTGGCGAGTTGCCTTCGCTTTTGTTGAACAGTGATCTGGATGGCCTGCTAATGGTTGGGGTCTGTGTCCACGGAACAATGTTTGCACGCTCGGCAGCCAAAGACCTGCCAGTTGTGCTGGTGGATGGATATTCCCTGGATGCTGCATATGATGCCGTGGTCTCAGACAATTTTCGGGCGGCTTATCAGGCGGTGCAATATCTGATCGATCGCGGGCATCGCTATATTGGTTTGGCGGGTAGTGAGGAAATTTGTTTCCCCAGTCTTAAAGAACGCCGCAACGGGTATTTTCGGGCCTTGAAGGAAAATGACATTTCATCCACCTACACCGCCAATTTTAATATCATCCAATCCAAAGGCTATCAGGAAACTACCCGGCTCTTGCAGGAACATCCTGAAATCACTGCCTTGTTTTGTGTAAATGACGATGTTGCCAGCTATGCCCTGCGTGCGGCGCAAGGCCTGGGGCGGCGTGTGCCTGAAGATCTCTCGATCATCGGATATGATGACACGGTCATTGCTTTGCATACCAACCCTGCCCTGACTACCATGCATGTAGATGCGGTGGCGATGGGCAGGGCGGCTGTTCAACTGCTTGCATTGCGCATCAGTAATCCGGAATGTGCCTGCATGACAGTGACCATCCATCCCACCCTGGTTGAGCGCGAATCAGTTTCCGTTCCGCATGCCCTGCCAGAAAAACTGAGGACAGTTTAATGACATTTTCTTTTTTACCCAACATGCCCTGGCAGGAGCGCCCGCAAGGCTGCTCGGATGTAGTTTGGCGGTACAGCGCCAATCCCGTCATCCCCCGCGACCTGATCCCTTCGGCCAACAGCATATTCAATTCGGCTGTGGTTCCCTTTGGGGAAAATTTCGCTGGTGTTTTCCGCTGCGACAATAAGAAACGCGAGATGAATATTCACCGCGGTTTCAGCGAGAACGGGATCGACTGGCAGCTTGATAACGAACCGATCGAATGGATCTTTGAGGATGCTGAACTCTTCCGTTTTGAGCATCGTTATGATCCGCGGGTGGTATGGCTGGAGGACCGCTATTACGTAACCTGGTGCAACGGGTATCATGGACCTACCATCGGGATTGGTTACACTTTTGATTTTGAACATTTTCATTTTCTTGAAAATGCCCTTTTGCCGTTCAACCGTAATGGAGTGCTTTTCCCGCGCAAGATCAACGGCAGATATGTGATGTTGAACCGTCCCAGCGACAACGGACATACCCCCTTTGGGGATATATTCCTTAGCCAAAGCCCGGACATGGTGCATTGGGGGCAGCACCGTTTTGTGATGGGGGTCAAGGGCGGCTGGCAGAGCACCAAAATCGGCGCCGGGCCGATCCCGATCGAAACCGATGAGGGCTGGCTGATGTTCTACCACGGGGTGTTAACTTCCTGCAACGGGTTTGTTTACAGTTTTGGCGCCGCATTGCTGGACCTGGAGCAGCCCTGGAAAGTGATCGCCCGCGGCGGGCCGTATCTGCTTTCGCCGCAAACCACATATGAGTGCGTGGGCGATGTGCCCAACGTGGCTTTTCCGTGCGCAGCGTTGCATGACCAATCCACCGGTCGTCTTGCCATTTATTATGGCGGCGCGGATACGGTCACTGGCCTGGCTTTTGCTAAACTGGATGAGGTGCTGGAATTTGTGAAGACCACTTCAGACCTCTAAACGGGTTAACAGAACTTTTTCTCCTCTTTGTATTGACAGAAAAACCAGAGCCTCGGTCATCCTCTGGTTTTTCTGTTTCCTGGTGATATTGGATTGATGCGAAATTGCTGCTGAATGATAACGCCCCATCATCTGTTGACGGGGCGAAAACGTGCATGTGGAGAATGGCAGCCGGTCAGAAATTGCCCACGCCGGTCAATGTGTCATCGAAGATCTTGAAGAGAGGGATGAAACCAGCCAGATCAAGGGCGCTGTGGATGTTGGCAGGAATGGCTGCCAGCACAACCTCGCCGCGGTTGTAGCGCCGGCAAGTCTTTTGGGCATTGATCAACACCCGCAGCCCGGCGCTGGACATGAAGGTGACCCCGCTCAGGTCCAGCACGATCTTGTACCGGCCGGAGTTGGTGATCGCTTCCAGGGCTTCCGCCATCTGGGGCGCTGTGGAACTGTCCACGCGGCCTTCCAGTTTGATCAAGTCACAATGTTTGAAAGGTGTGTTCATAATTTGCATGGGGTCTTCCTCCGCCAGGGATGTTTGGGCAAACGATGTTTTGATTATAGCATGTTGGCTCGGAATTTTCAGGAAAAAGCTTTGCGATTTTCTCTGGTTTCTTCAGTTCTCTGCTGGTGAAACCCGGTTTTGTTCCGCTATGGTATTGAAAAAGAGCTGCGTTTTACCATTGAGACGTTCAACCGATTATGGCATAATAGTTGTATACTTAACACAAGGATGGGATATTGATCGATGACATTCCGCAGGGAGGTACAGCATGGCTCTTGATACACCGCTTGCCTATCGCAATCTGGTGATCTATCAGATTTATGTGCGCAACCATGCTCCGCAAGGCACATTTGCCGAGGTGGAAGCTGACTTGCCCCGCATCCGTCAGTTGGGAGCAGACATCGTTTATTTTCTGCCCATTCACCCCATTGGACAGCTCAACAAGAAGGGCGGATTGGGCTGTCCTTACTCAATCCAGGATTACGAAGGTGTAAACCCGGAATATGGCAGCCGGGATGATTTCCGGCGTCTCATTGACCGTGCCCATGATCTGGGCTTGAAAGTCATGATTGACGTGGTCTATAACCACACGGCACATGATTCACGCCTGGTTGCGGAACACCCGGATTGGTTTCATCAGGATGCGAACGGCCGGCCGGTGACCACCGTGCCGGAATGGTCGGATGTGATCGATCTCAAACATCCCAACGATGCACTTTCAGCCTATTTGATTGGCGTGCTGCAGGACTGGGTGCGCTTCGGTGTGGATGGTTTCCGCTGCGATGTGGCTTCTTTGCTGCCCGTGGACTTTTGGCGGCGGGCACGGCAGGCGGTGGCCGAGGTGAAGGAAGGGGTGATCTGGCTGGCTGAATCGGTGCATGCCGCGTTTATTGCCGACCGCCGCCGGAATGCTTTGCCGGCAGTTTCAGACAGTGAGCTGTATGCTGCTTTTGACATGACCTATGATTATGACATCTGGCCAGTCTGGCAGGCGGCTGTGCGGGGTGACCTTCCGGTCAGCCGCTACCTGGAGATGCTGCGCTATCAGGATTGCATTTATCCGGCCAATTATGTGAAAATGCGCTGTGTGGAGAACCATGATCAACTGCGCATCATGGCGCTGGCAAAGACACCCAGCCAGGCGCGGGCCTGGACGGCTTTGATGGCTTTCAATAAAGGCCCTTTCTTTATTTACGCCGGACAGGAAGCAGGGGCCACCTGGCGGCCATCCTTGTTTGATATCGACAAATTCGATTGGGGAACATACGCCGAACAGGATTTTCTCACCCGGCTGGCTGGTTTGAAAAAACTGCCTGCCATGCGTACTGGCGACCTGGTGTGGATGGCCGCGGAACCGGCGGTGCAGGCTGTTTGCTACTGTGGGCAGGAAAGTTTGTATGGTCTGTTTAATGTGTCTGGTCAGGTCGGGGAAGTGAACGTTGCCCTGCCGGATGGCACGTATCAGAATTTGCTGGATGACAGCCACCTGGTGGTGAAGAGCGGCAGCACGACTTTGCCGGAATGCGGCTTTGTTACGGCGTTTCATTGTGCTCAGCCGCCGCAGGATTTCTTTGCCCCGCTTCTGGATTACCTGCTGGTTGACGGAGAATAAATTCGGTCAAATGGCCAGTTGACAGCTTGCAGGGTCGCGGTGATACTTTGGCCGGATAAGCCAGGACGAGATAAGTTCTGGCACATATCTTGAACCGTAAGTTTGGCTTTGTTGACAATAACGGTTGAAAAATGACTGGCGTGAACAGTTGGATCGTTCCCGACCTGAGGAGGCAATTTGCAGCTGCATAGCAAAATTGTGATCGTGGATGACAGCCCGGTGGGATTGCAGCACCTGGCGATGATTCTGGCTTCGCCCGCGTATGAGCTGGTGCTGGCATCTTCGGGCGTGGAAGCTTTAAGCAAGGCGAAACATCTCCAGCCCGATTTGATTCTTCTGGACGTCCTGATGCCAGAGATGGATGGTTTTGAGGTTTGCCGGCGTTTGCGCACCGACCCGGTGCTGGCTGAGGTGCCGGTTCTCATTGTTACCGCGTTGGACGACAGGGAGTCTCGCCTGAAGGGTCTGAACGCCGGAGCGGATGATTTTATCACCAAGCCGATTGACCCGGATGAGCTGGAAGCGCGGGTGCGTACCATATTGCGCCTGAACCGCTACCGGCGGCTGCTGGAAAAGCAATCCGAACTGGAAGAAGCAAACCGCGCCTTGCGCGAAGCCTACGATACCACTTTGGAAGGTTGGGGACGGGTTCTGGATTTGCGGGATGGCGAAACAGAAGGACACTCCAAGCGGGTGGCACAAATGACGGTGCGCCTGGCTCTGGAGCTGGGGATTGAAGGCGAGGATCTGCTGCACATCCGCCGCGGGGCCTTGCTGCACGATATTGGCAAGATCGCCATCCCTGACAATATTTTATTAAAGCCCGGCAAGCTGACCAGCGAGGAATGGGAGCCAATGCGCCAGCATCCGGTGTATGCTTATGAAACGCTGTTCTCCATTCCTTACCTGCGCCCGGCGCTGGATATTCCTTACAGCCATCATGAGCGCTGGGATGGATCGGGTTACCCGCGCGGGCTTAAGGGAGAGGAAATTCCACTGGCAGCACGTATTTTTGCTGTTGTGGATGTCTGGGATGCCCTGACCTCTGACAGACCGTATCGTAAGGCCTGGCAGGAGGACAAAGTGGTGGAATATTTGCTGGATCAGGGGGGCAAGAAATTTGACCCCCAAGTGATCAAAGTATTTTTCTATTTGAAAGACGTGGGCGAAATCTAACCTTTCGGGGATTTATCCTGGTGTAGTGCATTATTTTATGTCTTATCCGGCCTGCATTTGCAGGCCGGATTTTTAATCAAACCGGTCACTGAGCTTGTATCATCCCTGTATGGGGGTCGAAGTGGCGGGTTTGATTTGGGAAAGGTGGTTGTTCAGGCTCCTGCCAGGATGCGGCCCTTGCCGGAACGGGTAACCCTGCCAATTTGGGCGGCATGCTGCAGACCCCGTTTGTGAAGATCAGCCAGCAGCCCGGCCGCTTTTTCTTCGGGCAGGCTGATGAGCAGGCCGCCGGAGGTTTGGGCATCGGCCAGCAGCAGCTGTTCGGTTTCGCTCAATGCAGTGGCGAAATCCACATAGGGCTGAACGTAAGCCAGATTATCGCGCGTGCCACCGGGGATGACATCTGCACCAGCCAGACGGCGGGCAGATTCCAGTACGGGCACAGTGCCAGCCGAAAGGGCAACATCCACCTGACTGCCAGCCGCCATCTCGTGCAGGTGCCCCAGCAGGCCAAAGCCGGTAATGTCGGTGCAGGCGCTGACTCCTGCGGAAAGCATGGCTTCGGCGGCTTCCCGGTTGAGGGCAGCCATCCACTGCATGGCTTCCAACATTTCCTCTGGTTTGGTCAGGCCGCGCTTGGCAGCAGTGGTCAGGATGCCCATGCCCAGCGGTTTGGTCAGGATGAGGGCATCACCGGTGCGGGCGCTGCTGTTGCGTACCACCTGCAGCGGGTGGACGATGCCTGTAACCGCCAGACCAAACTTTGGTTCGGTATCGTCCACGGTGTGCCCGCCAATGATGCTGATGCCGGCTTCGGTAGCTTTGTCCGCCGCCCCCTGCAGGATGCGTCCCAGCACCCACAGCGGCAGGCGGTTGGAGGGGAAGCCCACAATATTCAGGGCAAACAGAGGGCGGGCGCCCATGGCGTAAATGTCGCTGAGCGAGTTGGCCGCCGAGATGGCGCCAAACCAGTAGGGATCGTCCACGATGGGCGTGAAGAAATCCACGGTTTGCACCACGGCAACATCATCGTTGAGAAGGTAAACCGCGGCGTCATCGGCAGTCTCGGAACCGACCAGTACGGCAGGGTCTTGCGACAAGGGCAGGTTTTGCAGCACTGCTTCCAGGGCTTGCGGGCGCAGCTTGCAGGCACAGCCCAGGCCGTGGGTGTAATGCGTGAGCTTGATCTCTTTTTCGTTCAGGTTAAGCAGCGGCGCGGCAAATGCGCCTTGTGGCAGCAGACGCTGCGCGGCCAGGGTGATGATCTCGGCGGCCTGGCCGATCTCGCTGGCGGTGGTGGCGCGACCCACCGAAAAACGAAGGGTGCCCATTGCCCATTCCAGCGGCAGGCGCATGGCTTGCAGCACGGTGGACACGTCCACGCTTTCGGCGTGACAGGCGGCTCCGGCCGAGGCGGCCACATCATCACCGAGCTCGGACAGCAGGGTGTTGGCCTCCAGGCCACGGAAGCTGATGTTCAGGGTGTTGGGCAGGCATAGCTGCGGGTGGCCATTCATCCGCAGCTGGTTTTCATTAAATTCCTGGCGCAGGGCGGCAAACAGGCGATCTCGCATGTCCTGGAAGTGGACGGCGTTGCTGCCCAGGTCTCGGGCGGCAATTTCGCAGGCTTTGCCCAGGCCGACGATCTCCAGCACGTTTTCGGTGCCGGGGCGGCGGTTGGCTTCGTGGTTGGCGCCAAACATGAGTTTGGCAAGCTGTACGCCGCTGCGCTGGTAAAGGGCACCGATGCCCTTGGGTGCGTATAGTTTATGGCCGGCTACCGAGAGCAGGTCAACGCCCAGTTCGGATACATTGACCGGGATTTTGCCAACCGATTGGGCGGCATCGCTGTGCATCAGCGCACCATGCCGGTGGGCGATGCTGGCTAGCTCGGCGATGGGCTGGATGGTGCCCACCTCGTTGTTGGCATGCATAATGGTCACCAGAACAGTGCCTGGTGTGATGGCTTTTTCCAGCTCTGCGGGGTGTACCAGTCCGTTCTCATCCACCGGCAGGATGGTCAGGCGGAAGCCTTGCTCTTCCAGCCAGCGGCAGACTTCCAGCACAGCGGGGTGTTCCACAGCCGAGGTGATGATGTGATTGCCGCGCGTGCGGCTGGCAAGCGCGGCCCCGCGAATGGCAAAGTTGTTGCTTTCGGTGCCGCCGCTGGTGAAGATCACCTCGGCCGGTTGGCAGCCGAGCAGACCGGCCACTTGGCCGCGGGCAGTCTCGATCGCCTGCCGCGCCTCGGCTCCAAAGGCATGACTGCTGGATGGGTTGCCGAAGTGATTAAATAGATAGGGCATCATCGTCTCAGCAACTTCGCGGGCGATGGGTGTGGTGGCGTTATAGTCCAGATAAATGGGTTGCATGGGAACTTCTCCTGAAAGGCATTGGAAATATGATGTATTTTATCTTATTTTGTGTCGCCACGAGGATGTTGGTTGTTGCATACAGGAAATGAACGTTTTCCGTTTGCATCCTGGCCCGGAATGGATACAATAAAAGCAGAATTTAAATCCTGAAATTCATAACCAATGGAGGAAGATCAATGGGCGCTCAGCACACTGAGGGGATATTCAAGGGAAAAGACGGCTTTGAATTGGTTGAACAGTGGTGGCTGCCGGAAGGGGAATTGAAAGGCATGCTGGTGATCGTGCACGGCCTGGCGGAACATTGCGGGCGCTATGCCCATGTGGCAGACTTTTTGAACCAGCAAGGCTATGGTGTTGGGACGTATGATCAGCGCGGGCATGGGAAAAGTGACCCGGCTGGGCCGAAGGCGGTGATCATGTCTTTTAACGATTTGTGGGACGATCTGGAGGTCTTTCTGGAACGCGCCCGCCAGCGCAGTGAGGGCAAACCACTCTTTCTTTTGGGGCATAGCATGGGCGGCGAGATCGTGACCAGCTTTGTGATTGCCCGCCAACCGCAGATCAAAGGTCTTTTGACCAGCGGGGCTTTGCTTCAGATCAGCACGGACATTTCGCCGTTGATGGTGAAGCTGGCTGGTGTGCTTTCGGCCATTGCGCCCAAAATGCCAACCATCGTTCTGGATGGCACGGCCATTTCCAGGGACCAGGACGTGGTGCAAAAATATGACAGCGACCCGCTCAATTACCGCGGCGGTGTTCCAGCCCGCACTGGGGGCGAGATCAACCGGACGGTCAAGTTTATTCAGGCTAACATGGAAAAGATTACCCTGCCGGTGCTGATCATGCACGGCACGGCAGACCGATTGTCTGACCCGCAAGGCAGCAAAGACCTGTATGCCCGGGCGCAGTCCTCAGACAAGACCCTCAAACTGTATGAGGGCTTTTATCATGAGATCATGAACGAACCGCAGCAGGCCGAGGTGCTGGCAGACATTGCCGGGTGGCTGGACGCACGTCTGGATTGATAGCTGCAGAGGTCACCTGCCTTTCCCCGGATCGGAAAGTCCGGGGAAAGTTTTTAAGGCACGATCATATTGTACAATTAGGGCATCCGCGTGATACAGCGGTGTGTGTTCCCAGGGAATAACGGATCACTATTTTTGGAGCATCAGGTATGTTGGAAGATTGGGAAGTTTATCGGTTGATGCTGGAAAATTTGCAGAGTGTGATCTACCTCTGCAAACTGGATGAATTTTTTACACCCTTGCAGTTATATGGTCAAATTGAGGCCTTGTCCGGTTATTCGGCGGACGAATTTATCAGCGGGCGCAAAAAGATCGTTGATCTTTATCATCCTGATGAAAAAGCAATGATCTTTGAGGCAGTGCAGAAAGCAGCGGTTGAAAAGGGGGCGTTTCATCTCATGTTCCGTGTTCAACATCGGGAAGGCCGCTGGCTGTGGGTTGAATCGATTGGCAAGATCGTGGAAGACGAGATTGATCGCGGCCAGGTATATGTCAGCGGGTTCTTGCTGGATGTGACAGAACGCAAGCGGGTCGAGGATGAGTACCAAAAAATGTCTGAGATCGTGCGCCATAATCCTGCATCAGTGGTAGTTACGGATATTGAGGGCAGGATTGAATTTGTCAACCCGAAGTTCGAGGAATTGACAGGCTATTCCTTTGCAGAAGTATTGGGCAAGAAACCATCCGTTTTACAATCCGGCGTGCAGTCCCGGGAATATTACGATGAGTTGTGGCAGACCATTCTGGCTGGTCAGGAATGGCGCGGGGAATTTGCCAACAAGAAAAAGAACGGCGAGTTTTATTGGGAGTCTGCTTCCATTTCCCCGGTTTTTGATCAGACAGGTGAGATTGTCTCTTTTATCGCAGTTAAGGAAGATATCACCGAGCGAAAGCTGGCCGAAGACGCTTTGGCCTTGGCCAAAGCGTCCCTGGAAGAGAAGGTTCAGGAACTTGAACAGCGCAATCAGGAGATGAGTTTGTTCAGTCAGATGCAGGCTGCACTACAAAATTGCAGTCTGGAAAAAGAAACCTATCAGATTCTGGCACAGTATGCGGGTCAGCTTTTCCCGGCGCAAGGGGGTGCTTTGTATCAATTGTTCCCGGATGGAGAAATGAATTGTATTGTTGAATGGAGCGATACAGAGGATGTTAATATCAAGGATTGGCGCTGTGAGCGCTGCGAACGGCTGAACACTCAGTCCATGGCCGACTTCATTCAGTGTTATGGAGAGCGAGGGGCAGCGCCCTCACCCGAGAATCCGTTGATCTGCATTCCCTTGTCTCTTCAGGGCAGGCCGTGGGGACTCTTGCAATTGGCATTGCGCCCTGGTCATCAAACCGGCCCATTGGAGAAACTGGCTGTTTCCACTATGCAGCAATTCTTGCTGACCGTGGAAAACTTGCGCCTGCGTGAAAGCCTGCGCATGCAGGCCATCCACGATCCCTTGACCGGCCTGTTTAACCGACGGTACATGGAAGCCGCATTGGAAAGCGAGATGTCGAGAGCGGTACGTAAAGGAACAACAGTGGGCATCATCATGCTGGACATCGATCATTTCAAGGATTTTAATGATTCCTGGGGGCATGAGGTCGGCGATATCGTTCTGCGCCAGCTAGGCGTTTTTTTGCAGGCCAGTGTGCGCAATGAGGATATCGCCTGCCGCTATGGCGGGGAAGAGTTTCTGATCATCATGCCGGAGATCAGCCAGGAAAAAGTTGTGCAGCGGGCCGAAGGATTGCGTGCCGGGGTTCGCACACTCAATCCAGACGCTGGGTTGCCCTGGCAGGGAAAGCTTTCCATTTCTCTGGGGGTGGCGGACTTCCCGCATGACGGACAGACTGCCCAGGAGGTGCTTCAGGCTGCTGACCAGGCATTGTACCAGGCAAAGAGGGCCGGTCGGGATCGGGTGGTGGTGTTCGGCCAGGCGTGATCTGTCATTGCAAAAACAGGGTGGTTTTCTCGGGCAGTGGCCGCCGTTCCAAAGCAGGCAAGGAGATTGCTTCAACGGGGCAAACGTGTTGGAAGGCAGCCTGAAAGACGGCAATTCTTTTGCCCTGTTTCGCAATGACAAAATGTCAGGTGGTTAAAAAATCAATTTGGATGCCATCGCCCTGGAACTTTTGTTGACAGACGCGCCGGGTTTGGGTTATGCTTAACCGTGGGAATGGATAGGTCCCGGTGGGCTTCCCAGTCTTCAAAATTGGTGGCGGGCCGTTCTGCGGGCCGCGGTGGGTTCGACTCCCATCCATTCCCGCCTGAACCACGTGCCCTGAGTTTGTCGAAGGGCACGTGGTTATGTTAATGGGGGCGAAGGGGTAGTTTGTTTTCTTGGGCGATGTTCCCGGCATAGTGGCGCTTGCCACTATGCCTGTTCGTGAGCTTCAAGCCAGGCCGGCAGCAGTTGAATGCTTGCCAGCTCATGATAGGTATGGGCGGCCGCTTCGGATGGGTCAACCAGCTCATGCACCCAGGTGGAGGCATGAGGAATATGCACGGCCTGGCCGCCAATGGCGACGACGGGCAACACGTCCGACCGCAGGGAATTGCCGACCATCAGGAAGTGCACTGGTTTGATCTTGTGCCGTTTGAGGATGGCAGCATAGTCTTCCGGTTTCTTCCCGCTGACGATTTCAATATATCGGAAGTGAGAGGACAGACCAGAGCGGGCAAGCTTGCGCTCCTGATCCAGCAGGTCACCTTTGGTGAGGAGCATGAGGGGGTATTTGCTGGAAAGCGTTTCGATCACTTCCTGTACATGGTCGAGGAGGATGAGTTCAGCATCGACCATGTATTTTCCCAGGTCGAGGATCTTGCGGATTTCTTTGCCGGTCAGCCGGCCATTTGTGGCAATTACGGCGGTTTCCAGACAGGAGAGGATGTAGCTCTTGATGCCGTAGCCATAGTACGGCACATTACGGTGTTCGGCTTCATTGAGAATGGTTTCGATATCTGCCGGGCTGGCGAAGCGTGAGAGGATATGCTGGAGTTTGTGCAATACATCCAGATAGTTGTCTTCATTCTTCCAGAGCGTATCATCGGCGTCAAAGGCGATCATATCGAACATGAAAGTCTCCTTGGGGTTCAGGGGAATACTTGCAGCAGGTCGATGCGCGAATGCGGGGCGGCGATTTGCACAAAGCTGGCAATGTCGTTCAGATGGTCCGTCACTGCCTGGCGCGGGATGCCTTGCGGCGCATACACGGTATAGACCACATTGCGCGTTTCGGGGCGGATACAGGTGCGTTGGTCGGGGCCGTAGATGATGCTCGAGATGATGCCCTGGCTATCGGCCATGAACATGTCACCGGCCTTGAGCTGCCGGGTTTCGCCACACAGCAGGGGATAGCTTTCGCTGCCCTGGGCAACGTCCAGGGTTACCGGAAGCTGGAGGGTGTCCAGGTCGTGGCCGGCGGTGAGCAGCAGGTTCTTGACCTCGGCCATGAACATGGCTTGCACCAGACCCGGGCCGCCGGGGATGGGTTTGCCTTTCAGGGCAATCGATTCCACCTGGAGTTTGACATGGTAGGTTTTTTTGAAGCGCTTGTAATACTGCGTATAGATTTCAAGAATGTCGTTCGTAAAGAGCTTGTCCGCAAAATCTTTACGCAGCTGCGCTTCGATTTCCTGTTTGCGGCGGGTGAGAGACTCGAGTGAGGCGGGCTGTGCATCACGCATGACCAGCACGCCGGCGTATGCGCCGGGGTATTCGGCTTTCCAGGTGGGGGTGAAAGTGAGATCAGCTCTATAAATTTCTTCCATAATTCATTGTCCTGAATAAGAGATTGTTACTTTGGTAACGGGAATGTCGTCATTATGCAATGGCAAGAATTTGCATCCCGCTTGGGCGAAAGCTTTGCCATAGGTATTGAGCAAATGCAAGATTCCCCTTGAAAAGGTTGGCGTACTCAGCATACTGCCTGCCCGAATCGCCTCCCGTAAGTTTTTGCGGTCTATATGTTAACCCTTTTCAAGGTTTGGATTTCGCATTAACCTTGAAAAGGATTATCTCGTGAAACGGTTAATGAAAAATCCTGCATGTTTTGCAATCAGTTTGTTTAGAAATCCAACCTTTCCAAGGGACAAATCGTTCGTCCTGAACAGGAAATTGGTACTGTAATAACGGGAACGCAGCCACGATGCGGTCGCCATCCAGAACGAAAGTGTAGGCTTCGCACCCCGCCCTTATCGGGTTTTGCCTGCTCCCTGAAAACTGGTTGTCTGGTGACTTCTCCTCTATCATAGCAGAAATTTCATGGGCAGGTGCATTGGGGTACAATAGGTCAGTAAGAAACTACTGGTTCCAGTTGTCAGGTGAAGCATGAATGAAATCGCTCCAATTCACAACCTCGAAGCCCTGCATGCCCTGGTGGGGCGCATTTTTCAGATCGATGACATCACTATTGGCGATCCCAAGAAGGATTTCATCTTGCGCTATCGCGGAAAGTTGTTGCTGGAAGATTCCGAAAAGGCTTACGATGAGCTGGCCGCGCAGTTGAAACCGCTGGGCATCACCCCCCTGTTCCGCTGGGAAGGCGAGCGGCACGTCATTATCCTGGTGCCGGGTATGCCCCAGCCCAAGCCTTCCAATCCGTGGGTCAACCTGGTGCTGTTCATCGTCACCCTGTTGAGCGTAATGCTGACCGGCGCGCTGTATGGCATGCAAGAGCCGCCTTCCCCCGGCGCCGGGCTGGGAACCTGGGTGGCGCTGCTCTTCCGCAGCGGCTGGCCGTTCGCGGTCAGCATGCTGGGCATCCTGGGAGCGCATGAATTCGGACATTATTTCATGGGTCGTCACCACGGGGTGCATGTGACCCTGCCCTATTTCATCCCCTTTCCCTTCAGTCCCTTTGGCACGATGGGCGCTTTCATCAGCATGAAGGAGATTCCCAAGAATCGGCGGGTGCTGCTGGATATCGGCATTGCCGGGCCGCTTTCGGGTTTGGTGGTCGCCATTCCGGTGCTATTCCTGGGTTTACGCCTTTCCCAACTGGACGTTTTGCCTCTGACCTCGGGCGCGGGCGGCATGTTCCAGATGGAAGGCAATTCGATCCTGTATCTGCTGGCGAAGTATCTGACCTTTGGCAGGCTGCTGCCTGAACCGGCGGTTTATCAATCGGCCCCGTTGCTGCACTGGCTGGGCTACTTCTTCACCGGCAAACCCTTTCCCTGGGGCGGCACGGACGTAATGATGAGTGCTGTGGCCTGGGCCGGCTGGGCGGGCTTGCTGGTGACGGCCATTAACCTGCTGCCGGTGGGTCAACTGGACGGCGGTCATGTGATCTATGTGCTCATCGGCCGCGAGCGGGCGCGCAAGCTGTATCCAGTTGTGCTTGTGCTGTTACTGGGGTTGGGCCTGGTGTGGTCTGGCTGGTGGTTATGGGCCGCACTGGTGTTTCTTTTTGGACGATATCACGCCGAGCCGCTGGACCAGATTACCCCGCTGGATGAAAAGCGCAAATGGCTGGCCCTGCTGGCTCTGGTGGTGTTCGTGCTGACGTTCACACCGGTGCCTTTGACGCTGTTTTAGTGGGATTCCTTCCCACCGCTCCAGCTTCGACAAGCTCAGCCTACGCTTATACCGCAGGCTGAGCTTGTCGAAGCCGAATGGGTGCATGCTGATCAACCATAGCTTTCACGAGTTCTAGAAATCCCTGTGATTTTCTTGGATTGACAAAATAAGGCTTTTCTTTGCACCCTGGTGTTAGAAAAACCTTAATACCCTAATGCCAGATCAATCTGATTTGGCATTTCTTCCCCGCGGGCGGCGGCGTTGAGTAAATTTGCCAGGTGGCTCATGCGGATCGGTTCGGTGTCAGTGGTCATCCCGCCGCGGTGCGGGCTCATCACAAAGTTATCCAGTTCGTGGAAGGGTACATCAGCAGGCGGGACGTCTGTGCATTCTTCCGGATCGGGCGGGTAGTGGTACCACACGTCTGCGCCGGCGGCGCGCAGTTGGCCGGATTTAAGCGCGTCGTAGAGGGCGTATTGGTCCACGATCGGGCCGCGGCCGACATTGACCAGGATGCTGCCGCGCGGCATGGCGGCTAGTTGCTCTGCTCCGATCAGACCCTCGGTCTCGGCAGTGGCGGGCAGGATGATCATCAGCACATCCGCTCCGGGCAGTAACCTGGGCAGGGCCTCTGGGCCATGAATCTCTACGCCGTTTTCGCCGATTTCACCGGGTTGTGCATGGCGGCGCACGGCCAGCACCTGCATGTCCAGGGCTTGCAGTACACGCGCCACACGCCGGCCGATGCGCCCGTATCCCAAAATGAGGGCGGTTTTGCCCGCCAGCAGCATGGAGGGATTGGGCTGGTAACGCGGCGTCCAGTCGTTCTGG
Source organism: Anaerolineales bacterium (assembly GCA_020060485.1). Next base: position 2,359 of record JAGVAB010000026.1, on the reverse strand, counting down.
CGCAGGGCCTTGTCCAGTGGCAGGATGAATTTGGCGGCCGAAAGGAGCAGCGAAAGCGCCATTTCGGCTGTCATGGGGGCGTTGTGGTGCAGGTTATGCACGGCCACCTGCGGAAACTCGCGCAGCAGATCACGCGTCACGCCAGGCAGACCTGCCCAGGGAATGATGACCGCCCGCAATTTGGGGCTGGCGCTGAATTCCTCGCGGCTGGGGCGGCCGCCGACCAGGATCTCATACTCGGCCGGTTGGGGAATCTCCGGCCCGATGCTCAACTCTATGGCCGGGTCGATTTGGGCCTGGAGCACGTCCAGCGCGGCGGGAGGCTGGCAGAGGTGGACATTCATCGCGAATTCATGGTGGTGATGCGTTCCCCGTCCAGGGTGAGCAGTTCACCCATACATTGCAGGGTCAGGCAGGAGTGCGCCGGCAGGATGCACAGCAGGCTGCCGACCTGCATTTCTTCGAAATCACTGGCGGAGAGGCGCACGATGCCGTGTTCCTGTGAAAGCCCGCGCACAAAGGCGCCTTCCAGCGGAGCGCTCCAGCCCTCACCTGCCGGCAGGGACACCATGCCAAAAGTGGTTTGTCCGTTCACCTGCACGGTGTCTTTGGAGAGGTGGATGGCGCCGCCATAGACAACCACCTCATTGCGCTGCGGGTGTTTGGCAACCACCGGGCAGGCCAGCGCCACGCTGATCTCGTCGTGGCAGCAGGAGCCGATTTGCAATTGCTGGGCATCGTAAAAGACGAAATTGCCGGGGCGCATCTCGCTGACCAGCGGGCCAAATTCGGGCACCAGTTTGGCGGTGGGTGTGTCGCCGACCGAGATTTCCAGGCGGGCAATGCCCAGCACGGCCAGGTAGTTCTTGATCTGTTTGAGCTGGGCCAGGCTTTGCTGGTGCACCTCCTGCACGGCCTCCACTGAGCCGGCCTTGTAGGATTGTCCGGCGTGGGTCAGCAGGCCTTTCAGGGTCATTTGCGGGCTGTGTTCGATGAAAGCTGCCAGTTGGGCGATGGTCTTGACCTCGCTTTGGGCAAGGCCGGTGCGTTGATTGCCGACATCGATCTTGATCCACACATCCAGCGGCTGTTCGAGATGTTGATCCAGGAATTGGGCGCTTTCCAGCGATTCGACCAGCAGGCTTAACTTCACCCGGCGGGCCAGGCTGTTGATCTGTTCGATCTCGCGCCAGTTGACTGGAAAGGCGATGGTGATATCCATCCAGCCGTGGCTGGTGAAATAGGCGGCCATGTCCACCGAGGAGACCGTGATGGCGGTCACGCCTTCCTGGCGAAACCATTCGCCGATGGCTGCCGACTGATGGGTCTTGAAATGGGGACGCAGACGGATTTGCTCTGCATTGGCTTTGCTAACCATCCAGCGAATGTTCTTGTGGGTCTGGGTGGCATTCAGCAGCAGGGTGGGTTTGGTGATGTTTTCGAACAGGCTCATGATGTACGCTCGCTTGTGAAGGGTAGGGTATCGGAATTATACGGCAGGCGCGGCGAAAGCTCAATGGAGATGCCGCTGCATGTTTAATAGACGTTATCACTTGGAAGCAACAGGCTCAGTTCTGCTTTTTACGCTGGCGCAAGAGGTAAAAAACGATGACCCCGACCACCAGCAATGAAAAACCGCACAGGCAGACCAGGCCGATCACTGGCAGCAGACTGCGCCAGGCTGGCCCGCTTTGCTGCATCTGCTCGGCAGTCAGCAGGCCTGATTCCCAGGAAAAGTTGTTCGGACAGATCCAGTTCCTGTATTCCACATCTGCCGGACGTGACTGCCAGCCGCCCGAAAGCTGGATGGTGGTGACATCTTCCACAAAGGCGCATAGCCTTTTGGGGCGGTTGATGACCATATCCTCACAGTCGCCGCGTGCGCCGCTGTGGCCTTCGGTGCAGCAGCGATCAATCTTGAACGGCTGGCACTCCAGGCGCAGATCGATCTTGGTGTAATCTGCTGGGCATTCAACGTCTCCATACATGCCCAGCTCGTCCCACCCTTCGGGGATGAAGCAATCCATGCATTCATCGCCCTCAATCACAATGGCGCATTCTCTGGTTTGATGGTTGACGATGACCTTGGGCGGCAGGGGAGCAGCCGCGGCTGCCATCAGCAGAAAGGCCGCAAAGGTCAGAATGATCCACAAAACAGAACTTCTTTTTTTCATGCCGCACCCCCGAATGAGAGAATGGGTTATTGATGCTCTCAGTATAGAAGACTTTCAATTGATTTTCAATGCACAGTGATGTGGGTAACAGGGCTTTCTTAAAGTAGCCAATTCGTCTTTGCAAGACATATGGTGTTTTCTATACGGCAAATTAAAATGATTAAATGACCGTGTATCTGTATGTG
>JAGVAB010000028.1 GCA_020060485.1 Anaerolineales bacterium | reverse complement strand
ATGGAGCAAGCCAATGCTGGTGGAATACGCAGGTGAATGCAATTGATCCACCAACCCGACCAGATTCTCCGGCTGTGCCACACGGACGGGCAGGCCGGTTAGCTCGCTGGCCAGACTGCGAATGCCGGGCAGGCTGCTGCTTCCCCCGGTAAGTACCATGCCTGCCGGCAAAAGGCCGTCATAGCCAGATCTTTTGATCTCCTGCATGATCAACTGGAAGATCTCTTCCGCGCGGGCTTGAATGATATGGGTCAATACTTTCCTGCTGACCTGGGTTGCCTGTTCTTCACCAAAGGGGTGCACGGTGAACAGGTCAGCTTCTTCAATTTCACGTTCCAGAGCATGTCCGTATTGTTTTTTGATCTCCTCGGCCTGGCTGACCGGCAGCCGCAGACCGTGGGCAATATCATTGGTGATATGGTTGCCGCCAATTGCCAGCACCATAGTGTGCCACACATCGCCGTTGATGTAGATGGCCAGATCTGTTGTGCCGCCGCCAATATCGCAGACGATGACACCCATTTCTTGCTCGGTGTCCGTCAAAACGACCTCGCCTGAAGCCAGCGGGTTCAACACAAATTGCGAGACCTGAACGCCGGCCTGCTCCACACACTGCCGCAGGTTTTCCACTGTGGCTGCGGCCGCGGTGATGATGTGTGCTTCCACTTCCAGGCGGTAGCCATGCATGCCAATCGGCTGGCGGATGCCATCCTGTTCGTCCACGGTGAAGCCGCGCTGGATGATGTGGATGATCTCGCGTGCGTGGGGGATGGCAATTGCTCTGGCAGCTTCCAGCGCACGGTCAATATCATATTGATCAATCACCCGGCCGGAAATGCCAGCCACGCCGCGGCTGTTGACCGAGGAGATATGTGATCCTGCCAGGCTCACCAGGGCGGAGGTAATCTCGAGGCCTGATGTGCGCTGGGCTTTTTCCACCGAGCGGGCCACCGCCTGCGAAGCGGCCGAGATGTCGACGATGGTGCCCTTGCGGATACCTTGCGAGGGTACATTGCCCACGCCCAGGATGCGGAAGGTTCTTTCTCCTTCCAGCCTGGCGACCAGGGTGCAGATCTTGGTCGTACCGATGTCAATGCCTACAACAATTGGATCGTCCATGGCTTAAGGCTCCAATCGATAAAACGGAGCGTTGACTTGTGCAACGCTGATCACAGCAGGTTGTAGTCCTTTTTGCTGTGCATTTTGCAAAATGGCCTGGTAAATTGCCAATTTCTCATCCAGGTCTGAAGTATTCATGCCAACATAGACCTTGCAGCCATATGAGTCGACCCAGCCCAGTCCATTTTCATGATTGTAGGTCAGAACAGTGCCTTCGGCCACATGAGAAGCCAGTTTTTGGGCGGCAAACAGAGCTGTAGAATTGATCTTCTGTGGCCGAGTGGAAATATTCTGAATGATCATTTCATCTGTTTCTTCAGCCAGGATGGCTTCGATGGCCTGAACCGGCAGATCACCGTCAACTTCAATGTTCAGAAGCACCTCTTCGTCGCCGTGGGGCGGGAAAAGGACACCTTCCTGATCGCTCCAGTAGGTTTGATCGGCTGTGTGCCACAGGATGGCAGGCTGCCGTTCCTGGACACGGATGGCGACCATAGCCGGCAGTCCCACTTCCACCTGAATGCTCTTCAACTCTGGAAAAGATCTTTCCAGCTTTTGTTGAATTTCCGCCGGTTTGATCGAGAAGATCGACTCCCCTGTGAGATGCAGCACACTTTCAATTTCAGCAGTGGTCAAGCGCTGCAACCCCTTGATCTCTGGTTGAGAGACCTCGAATGTACCGGCACTGATGAGATACATCAGCAGGAAGCTGAAGAGAATTGCCAGAGCGCCCGAGAGCCACCTGGCTCCGAATTGCAGCATGGGCAAGCCGGGCATGACCACTTCTGCGCCGCTGTGCGGCAGAAGGATGGCAATCTGCCGCCGCTGGCGCTGGCGGGTGGCTGTGCGCTGCAGAACAGGTGTGCCTACATTGCCGCGCACCACCACAGGCGGCATATTGACCTCATAGTATCTGGATTGATTCTGTGTTTTACTGCGCCCCCCTTGCCGGGCTTCTTGCCGGTTGCTGCTATCTTGCTGCCGGCGCTGCCGGACTTGCTCGGCACGGGTGTTTGCAGTTCTGTCTTCTCTGCTCATGCCTTGCTCCCGTATTGATATTCCAACCCGTCGCGCACTTGCTTGCGTTCCAATGCCAGAGAGATGAGACGCTCCACCAATTCCTGGCCGCTGATCTCGCTGACTTCCCAAAGTTTGGGGTACATACTGATGCTGGTAAAGCCCGGCAGGGTGTTGATCTCGTTGATATAGATCGCACCATTGTCCTTGTCCAGCAAGAAGTCGACCCGTGCCATACCGGCACAGTCAACAGCTTTGTAAACCTGCGCTGCCATCTTTCGCAGTGATTCAACCGTCTTTTCATCCAGTTGGGCCGGGATGATCAATTCGGAATCATCCGTAAGGTACTTGGCGGCATAGGTGTAAAAATCATCTTTTGGACAGATTTCGCCCGGCAGGGAAACCAGCGGGTCTTCGTTGCCGAGCACGCTGATCTCGATTTCACGGGCATTGATACCGCGCTCAATGAGGACGCGCCGGTCAAAGCGCAAGGCATCCATCACACCTTCCATCAAATCTGAGCGGCTGCGGCACTTGGTGATGCCTACTGATGAGCCCATGTTGGCCGGTTTGACGAACAGCGGATAAGGCGCCATGTTTTCAGCTTTGTCCAGAATGGCCGTCAGGCTGGTTTTTGCATCCAGAACGTTGGCAGTGATTGAGTCAACCACGGGCAGGTTATGGGCAGTCAAGACGTCCTTGAAGAGTGCCTTGTCCATCCCTGCCGCAGAGCCCAGCACACCGGCGCCAACATAAGCCAGACCGGCCATCTCCAGTAGACCTTGCAGGGTGCCATCTTCGCCAAATGTGCCATGCAGGATAGGGAAGATCACATCCAGTCTGGTGAGTGGTTCAAGGATGGTTTGATCTTCTGATGGTCTGCGTACATACAGGGTGTTGTTGCCAGGCTCAGGTAAGAGGCACACGGGCAGCAAGCCATTGGTATCGCCTTTATCGAATGCATCCAGCACATTTTCACCGGAATACCATTTGCCATCCTGGGTGATGCCGATGCTGGTGACTTCGAATTTTTCAGGAGAAAGTACAGATAAAATGAAACGCGCTGAACGCAGCGAAACTTCATGTTCGCCGGAACGCCCGCCAAAAATCACGCCAACCCGAATTCTATCGTTCATGTTCTGTCCACTCACCTAATAATTCAATTTCCATTTCCAACTTCACGCCGAATTTTTCTTCCACGGTGCGCTGTGCCAGCAGGATCAACTGATAAATGTCTTTGGCTGCGGCTTGCCCGTAGTTGACAAAGAAATTGGCATGTTTTTGACTGATTTCCACATCGCCAATGCGGGTGCCTTTTAACCCCGCCGATTCAATCAAACGTCCGGCTTTATCTTCCCCCGGGTTTTTGAAGATCGAACCCAGGCTGGAGCCAGGGGGCTGCATTTTTACCCGACGGTCGTAGATGGTCTGCAAACATTTTTCCACCCCCTCGCGGGTACCGTAGTTCAAAGCCAGGCGGGCAGAAAGAATAACGGCCGGGCTGTCGGTGCGTTTAAGAATACTGGAGCGGTAGCCATATTCAAATTGATCACTGTTCCATTGCACCTTTCCCAGTTCAGGATGCAAGATATCTGCCAGGATCAACTGGTTTTGAATATCGCCGCCGTGGGCGCCGGCATTTCCATAGATCGCCCCGCCAAGTGTGCCGGGAATGTAGGTGCCCCATTCAAAGCCGGAAAGGCCGCGCAGCGCCAGCCGCTTGCCAATGCTGGCCATGCTTGCGCCGGATTCGGCCCACACTGTGGGCGGGTCTGTATGGGTGTCCGCCTTGATCAGGTTGGCCCGGTTGATCACCACCACTTCCTGCAGGCCGCGGTCGCTGATCAACACATTTGAACCACTGCCCAGTACCCGGTAGGGCGCTTTCAACTGCCAGAGATGCTGAAGGGCGTTTTCCAGTTCCTGGGCGGAGTGGACGATCAACAAAGCTGCCGCTGCACCTCCCACGCGTGCGGTGGTGTAATTGCTCAACATCACGTTTTCTTGCAGGCTTTCGCCGAAAACGTTCTGCAGGGCTTTCATGGGTACAGCAGCAGATGGTTGCATCTTGTTTCAGATCCTTTTTATCTGCTCGATCAGGCGATCCAGCAGATCTCTTCTCTGGTGTTCATTCAGGCCGGTGCGTTCCATCATCTGGATGAAAGCCCGGTGTTGTTGCGGGTCCAGCCGGGCAGCAAGCTTGATTTGCATGTCTGGCAAGGTGTCGGTGTCCAGATGATAGGTGCGCTTTTTCTTTTCAGGCATGTTTCGACTCCTTGCTTTGCAGGGCAGCAAATACCTTCTCGCTGATCTGGATGGCATCTCCGGCAGAGAGCACCAATAGCACATCTCCCGGCAGGAGCTTTTCCAGCAATTGTTGGGCAGCATCTTCAAGGGTAATGGCAAAACCGGTTTTCTCGACTGGCATGTTGGCTACCACCTGGCGTGCTGAAAAGCCGGTATTATTTTCTCGAGCAGCGTAGATTTCGGTGACCAGCACCTGATCGGCGGTGTGCAATGCCTGAATGAATTCCTGTTGCAGGGCCTGGGTGCGGGTGTAGGTATGGGGCTGCCAGACGACGAAGAGTCGCTGCCGGGGGAAACGGCTGCGGGCTGCCTCGAGAGTGGCCTGGATCTCAGTGGGGTGATGCGCATAGTCATCAATGATGGTTATGCCCGCGGCAGTGCCGCGCAGATCAAAGCGGCGGCCGGCGCCGCTGAACTGGTGCAAGGCCTGGGCGGCTTCGGGCAGGGAGAGGCCAAGCTGATGGACGGCTGCCAGGCAGGCCGCAGCATTGTTGACATTGTGCAGTCCGGGCACTTGCAGGGAGATTTCTGCCAGGCGGGTAGGTGCCGCCCCTTGCGGGTTGTGGTAAACCAGGTCGAAATCATAGCCGCCGGTGGGGTTGCGTTGAATGTTCTGCGGTTGGTAGCTGGCAGAGACAGCCTGGCCGAAGGTGTACACACGGTGTGAAACGGCGGCATTGTGCGCCAGGGCAGCGGATTCCGGGTTGTCTGCGCAGGCTAACAGGATCCCATCCGGTTTGAGTTTCTCCACAAAACTGGCAAAGGCCTGGCGGTAATCTTCCGGAGTGGGGAAGCAGTCGGGATGATCGTGTTCCATGTTGGTGATGATGGCGATGTGAGGATTCAGTCCGAGGAACATGTTGTCATATTCATCCGCTTCAATGACAAAGTAGTGCCCCTGGCCGGCATGGGCATTGCTGCCCAGGTCCTTGGCGATCCCGCCAATGATGTAGGAAGGATCGAGTCCAAGGGCGTGCAGGGTCCAGGCTGTCATGGCGGTGGTGGTGGTCTTGCCGTGGGTGCCGGCAATGGCGATGGTGGTATCTTCGACCATCAGGCTGCCGAGGAAATCCATGCGCTTCAACACCGGGATGCCAGCGTTGCGGGCAGCCAGCACTTCGGGGTTGGAATCGGGGATGGCTGATGAGCGCACCACCACATCGGCGCCCATCACGTTCCGGGCGTCATGTTCGCTGAAGATGTGCACGCCGTCCCGAGCCAGTGCCAATGCTTCAGCAGAAAGCGTCCGGTCTGAACCCGTGACGGTTTCTCCGCTCTCCAGCAGGAGGCGGGCTATGGCGGAAAGTCCGCTGCCACCGATGCCAATCAGATGCACTTTTGTCATTACAAGAACACCACCAGAACAAAGGCAAAGGCAATTGCCACGGCAAAGTAAATGCGCGGGGTGATCAGCCATTGCGGGGGAAGCAACTCGATCAATTTGATGACTGCCGCACCCTGGGGAGTAAAGGGGTCGGGTGCGATGACGAATTTCAAGGGTTCATATTGGGCAGCATTGAGATAAAACAGGAAGGCTCCGTAGATCAGATAGCCGTTGATGGCACCCAGGAAGATGCCCAGCAGGGCGTCCTGGAATTTTTCGCGGTTGAATTTGTTGGTGGCAGCCAGCTTGGTGATATTGGGTCCCTGATAACCAAAGAAGACCAGTGCAGACAGGATCACAATCCGCAGCCAGAACAGTGCTGAAGCTGATTCGCCGGCCAGCAGATTTCTAATGAAGGGGGCAAATTGCTCCAGAACGTTGATAATGAACAGACCCAGGATCACAGAGAAGCTGACCAGCAGTTCTTTTGCCCAGCCGCGCATGGAGCCGATGATGGCGAATAACATGACCATGAACCAGAAAAAGACATTTAATCCGATCACGATAGCTCTCCTGTTTGCCTGGCCAAGTCAAGCACCAAATCGGCAAGGTTTTGGGCGGCGTCTGGCTGCGAAAGATTTTTCATGGCGGTCTGCATGTTTTTTAATCTTTCGGGCGAAGCCAAAACTTCCCGAACGGTATTCAAAAGATCTGTTTGCAGGTTTTCATCCTTAAGCAGGATGGCGGCTTGATGTTGAACCAGATATTCCGCATTCACCCGTTGGTAACGCCAGGCGTGGGGATAGGGCACGAGGATGGCGGGCAGACCGAACAGGGGGTATTCACCCAGCGTGGCTGCCCCGGCGCGGGAGATGACCAGGTCAGCGCTGGCCAGGGCGTCTCCCATTTCATGCAGATAGTCAAAGGCATGGTAATTCTTGGCCAGATCGGCTGGCAGGGCGCTGCGAGAGGCTTCGATTTCTGCCCAATCCAGCTTGCCGCCGATATGCAGCACCTGCATTTCGGTTAACAGCTGCGGCAGGATGGCCAGCACTGCCCGGTTAATGGAGCGGGCACCCTGGCTGCCGCCAAAGACAAGCAGCACCGGCAGGTCAGCATGCAGACCCAGGCGGCTGCGGGCAGATGAAAGGTCGCTGGCTTGAAGTTCGGTACGGGTGGGGTAACCGGTAACCACCAGGCGGTCTGGCTTACGGAAGTATTGGCGGGAAGTTTCTGTGGTCAGTGCGATGCGGGTGGCAAAGCGCGCCAGTGCTTTCAAAGCCAGTCCGGGTTCGATATCCGGCACATAGAGCAAAGAAGGGATGCGCCAGCCAGCCAAAGCCATGGGAACGGCCAGATACCCGCCGGTGAAAAGCAACACATCCGGCTGGAACTGGCGCAGGACATGGCGTGCGGCCAGTGTGCCGCGCAGCAGTTTCCATAGATTGCCGGGTAAGCTGCGCAAGCCAACCCCGTGCACTCCGGCGGCCGGGATGGTGCAGAACTCCAGGCCGGCACGCGCAACCAGACCGGCTTCCATGCCGCCCTCGCCGCCGACCCACAGAGTGGTCATGCCCTGGTTATGCCTGAGTGCCTGCAGAATGGCTATTGCGGGATACACTCCGCCGCCCGTTCCGCCTGCGCAGATCAGAAGTCGCACTGTAAGTCCTTTCAACGGGCACTGCTTTTCCTTTTTCAGCAGTGCGGGAAACATTCAGGATGATGCCGATGGCAATCATGCTGGTGACCATGCTGGAGCCGCCCAGACTGATAAAGGGCAGGGCGTTCCCGGCAAATGGCAGAAGGTTGACCAATACGCTGATGTTGACCAGCGCTTCCACAATGATCCAGATGGTCATACCACTTGCCAGCAATTTGCCCAGCATGTCGGGAGCGCGACGGGCAATTTCCATGCCGCGCCACAACAAAATCAGATAGAGGCTGACCACCACTGAAGCGCCAAGCAAACCTGTTTCCTCAGCGATGACAGAGAAGATGCTGTCGGTCCAGGGCACCGGCAGGCCGGTGAATTTGGTCACAGATTTGCCAATACCCACACCAAACAGACCGCCGCGAATGATGGCCTGGGTGGAGCGTTTGACATGGTAGGAGGCTGAGTTCAGATCCTGCAAGCCGGCGATGAAATGGGTGATGCGTTCCATTTTGCCAGACACAATGATCACCAGCCAGCCAACCAGCCCGGCCAATACAATGAGCGCCAGGATTTGGCGAACCTTGCCGCCAGCGAAGAAGAATAACAACCCGCCGAGGATGAAGATGGTTAGGGCTGCGCTGATATCCGGTTGAATGATGATCAAACCAGCAGTGATGCCCATGATCATGACCACAGGTACCAGACCGATGGTGAACTGGTCAATCACATCCTGTTTGGCGGTAAGCCAGACGGCAAGATAGATGATGATGACCAGTTTAGCCAGTTCGGATGGCTGCACTGATGTTCCGATCAGATTGCGGCCCAAGCCGCCGCCGGTGTTGCCGCGAAAAAGAACCACCAGAAACAGCATAATGAGAGTACCGCCCATCATGATGACTGCCCAGCGGGCGATTTCATGGTAATCAATGGCTGTGACGATTGCGGCTATCACCAGTCCCACGAGTACCCATAACATCTGGCGGCCAACAATGGCATGGGGCGAATCAGTTTCAGAAGTTATGACACTGTACACCCAGCTCGATGAGTAGACCGCCAGCAAGCCAATGGCAAGCAGGCAGATCACGATGAGGATCATCAGAAGATCAACGCGTGAAAGCCCGGCGCCTTTGGCCTTGGCTGCCCTGGTGGCAGATAACGGCTTTACGAAAGTTGTTTGACCCATTGTCTAAAACGCTCCCCGCGCTCCACAAAATCGATAAAAGCATCATAACTGGTGCCGCCTGGTGAAAGCAGGACGACATCCCCTTCTTCTGCGACCCTGGCTGCACCCTGAACCGCTTCTTCCAGGCTGGCGTATTGATCGAGGGTGTACGGCCGGTGCCTGGCTTGCAAGGGGCCGATGGCCCGCAGGATCTTTTCGGATGCTTCGCCAAAAACGACCACGTGGTCAACCCGCTGGTGGATCAGCTCGGCCAGCGAATCCCAGGGCAGGTCTTTGTCACGTCCGCCGAGCAGCAATACCAGCGGCTCGTTGAAAGAATGAATGGCAGCCATGGTGCGTTCCGGGGCGGTGGCGATCGAGTCGTTGTACCATTGAGCACCATTCAGGGTGCGGATGTACTCCAGCCGGTGTTCCACACCACTGAAATCCCGCACGGTGTCGCTCAGGCTGGCGGCATTCCACCCGGCAGCACTGGCAATGGCAAAGGCCGCCAGGACATTGTGCAGGTTGTGTTCACCGCGCAGCAGAATGTCGCTTCTGGGCATCAAAACCTGCCTTGATTGGCTGTTGACCAGATACAGATCGTCCTGCGCCAGGCAGGTGCCGGTTTGCCCGGCAGGCGGTTCATCTTTCCCAAAGGTGACCAGGCTGCCCTTGACCTGCCCGGCCAGCGCCCATGCGCCGGGGTCCTGACGGGACAACACGGCGATGTCGGCGGCTTGCTGAAATTCCAGGATACGCGCCTTGGCGGCGGTATAGGATGCCAGCGTGCCGTGGCGGTCAAGATGGTTGGGGGTGATGTTGAGCACAGCCGCCACGTGAGGCGAGGTGGTCATCAGCTCAAGCTGGAAGCTGGAAAATTCCAGTACCACAATGTCCTGGGCCTGGATATCTGCCAGGTGGTCGATGAGGGGCAGGCCGATGTTGCCGCCCACCCAGACTTGCTGGCTGGCAGTTGCGGCCTGGTGCGCCATACGCCCCACCAGGGTGGTGGTGGTGGTCTTGCCGGCAGAGCCGGTGATGCCGATCACCGGGCAGGGCACAGCTTCCATGAAGATCTGTGAATCATTGGACAAGGGGACGCCGCGGTGTTTTGCTTCCTGTACGATGGGCAGGGTGAGCGGCACGCCGCCAGACACACACACCAACTCAATGTTGTCCAGCAGGCTGAGGGGATGTTCTCCCAACACCCATTGCAATGGATAGTCAGCCATTTCTTTTTGCGCATCAGCCAGAGCTTCTGGCGGGCGCTGGTCGTTCAGTATCACCCGGGCGCCCTGGGAGGACAGGAAACGCGCCAGGGCCAGCCCTTGCCGGGCGGCTCCGAGGATCAAAATGCGGCGTTGTTTCCAGTCTGTACTCATCATATCAAATCCGTTTCATACCAATGCTATTGCCACGCCCAACATGGCGAACAGCAGACTGACCAGCCAGAAGCGTTGCACTACCTGGGTTTCGCTCCACCCCAGCAGTTCAAAATGGTGGTGCAGGGGCGCCATCTTGAACAGGCGCCGGCCGTGAGTCAACTTGAAATAAGTGATCTGCAAGATCACGCTCAATGTTTCACTGACCGGGATAATGACAATCAACGGCAGCAGCAGCCACTGTCCGGTCATCAGGGCAATCACGCTCAGGGTTGCGCCCAGCGAAAGCGAACCGGCATCGCCCATGAACATTTCGGCCGGGTGCACATTGAACCACAAGAAACCGAACAACGCTCCCACCAGGGTGAAGCAGAAGCGGGCCAGAAAGACTTCGCCCTGCATCAAGGCGATCCCGCCATAGGCCAGAAAAGCGGTGGCAGAGATCAGCCCGGCCAGGCCGTCCAGACCATCGGTAAAATTGATGGCATTGGATCCGCCGACAATGATGAAGGCCGCAATCGGGATATAGAGAGAGCCCAGGTTGAAGGAGATGTCCACGCCTGGCCAGAAAAGCTGCGGAACTTGCAGGTAATCCCGCAAGTAAAATGCAATACCAATGGCGATGGCGGTTTGCAGCAGGAATTTGGTGCGGGCACGCATGCCCAAACCCGTGCGGGGTCCGCGCACGCCTTCCCAGTCATCAATGGCGCCCAAAATGCCAAAGATGACCAGTACCACCATTGGCAGAAACACGTCCTGGGATTGCAGTCCAAGGCCGAAAAGCGAGGCGGCATTGAAGAGCACCGTAATCAGAATGACTGGCAGAATGAACATCACCCCGCCCATGGTGGGGGTGCCCATTTTGGTAATGTGCCGGCCGGGGCCTTCCACGCGGATCAGCTTGCCAATCTTGAACGCCCGCAAGATGCGCTTGAGCGGGCCGCCCCAGATGACAGCCATCATGAAACTCAACATGCTGATCGCCAGCGTAAGGGAGGTTTCTTTCATTACGAGTTCGCCTCCAATGCAGCGGTGATGCGTTCCATTTTGAGACCCCGCGAACCTTTAACCAGCACCACATCCTTTTTCTGGAAGCGGCCTTCAACGAAAGCCATTGTTTCGGTTACAGTGGCAAACCAGTGGATGTGTTCGGCAGGCATGCCAGACTGGCGGGCGGCCTGGGCTGTGGTGCGGCTCAGCTCGCCAATGGCGATCAATTCATCACATACCTCGGCAACCCGCACGCCAACCATGATGTGTCCCTTGGCTTCGTAAGGCCCCAGTTCCAGCATGTCGCCCAAAATGGCGATATGACGCCCTTCGATCTCGCTCAATAAATTGAGCGCAGCCAGGGTGGATTGGGGGGATGCATTGTAAGTGTCGTCCAGAACCAGAGCGCCATTGGGGGTATGGGTAGCGGCCAGCCGCAGCTGGGTTGTGCCGCCGTGTTGAAGGCCGGCGATGATCTGATTCCAGGAGCAGCCTTCTACCAGCCCCACGGCAGAGGCGCGCAAGGCGGTATGCACTGAATGGCGTCCGATGAGCGGTACACGCAGGTGCAGCACTTCTTTCTTGTGGTGCAGGCGGAAGCGGATGCCTTCCAGACCCATACCGACGATCTCGTCTGCCCACAGGTCGGCCTCAGGGTTAAGACCATAGGTGAAAATGCGCGCCTGGGTCAACTCGGCCATGGGGAGCACCAACGGGTCGTCATAGTTGAGGATGGCAATCCCTTCGGGTGCCGGCGGCAGGGCCTGGATCAGTTCGGATTTACCGCGTGCAATGACTTCGATCGAGCCGGCGCGTTCTGCATGGACTTCGCCAATATTGGTGATTACGCCCACTTGCGGTAAGGCGATGTCGCACAGGAATTTGATCTCGCCGGGCACGAAGAAACCCATCTCCAGAACGGCGCGCTGGTGTGCTTCACTTGCACGCAGGATGGTCAGCGGCAGGCCGATCTCGTTGTTCAGGTTGCCGATATTCTTCAGGGTTTGGTAGCGAGACTTGAGCACCTCGGTAACCAGTTCCTTGGTGGTGGATTTGCCCACGCTGCCGGTGATGCCAATCACCCGCAGGTCAAGCTTTCTGCGCCAGAAGCGGGCGATCTGCTGCAAGGATGCCAGCGAGTCATTGACCAGAAGACAGACAGGGTTGTCTGGCTGCTGGAAGTCTGCCGGCAGATTGCTGGTGCGCAGATCAATCGTGGGGAATTGGGCCGAAAGGTCTTTTTGCACCAGGGCAAGGTCTGCGCCGCGCTGGAAGGCTTGTGCGACAAAGTCGTGACCGTCGACTTTTTCGCCGGAAAGAGCGATGAACAATGCGCCGGGGATCACTTGCCTTGAATCAATGCAGGCCTCACTGATCACCAGCGAGGTTCCTGCGGGGCGTGTCCCGGTTAAGGCTTCAAGCACATCGTTCAGAGATAACACGATCTTTCACCTTTATTGCGTTGCAAGCTGCATTCTGACATCATCTGGCGGAATATCCATCAATACCACCAGTTCCTTAACCACGTCTGCGAAGACCGGCGCAGCCACTACAGAGCCCCAGGGAGAAGTCCCTGGTTCTTCCAGCCAGACATAGACCAGGAATTTGGGGTCGTCCACCGGTCCCCAGCCAACAAATGAGGCATTCGAGCCAACAGAGCGGTAGGCCTGAATGCCAAAATATGGGTCGTCCGGAGTAAGCGGGATTTCTGCGGTGCCGGTCTTTCCCGCCAGGAGGTAGCCCGGAACGTGGGCTAAAGAGGTTTCTTCCTGCAGGGATACCGAGAGCATATTGGTCAGGGTACGCGCCGTCTCAGCCGAGATGGGTTTGCTGACCCTTTGGGGCGGCAGGTCATATTGCCTGCCATTGCTGATGATGCTGCGAACAACATGCGGGGCCATCATATTGCCATCGTTGGCAATGGCTGAAATGGCAGCCACCATCTGAATGGGCGCCACGGAAACTGCCTGACCAAAGGACTGTGCGGCCAGGTTGCCATCACTGGGGATTGGCAGCGGGAAAACCTGTTCGCCATCCAGGTCGATGCCGCTGCGGCGGCCAATGCCAAAGGCTTCCAGGTAGTTGTAGAATTGTGTAACCCCAAGCTCCTTTGCCACCCAGGCCAGGCACACATTCAGTGAATATTGCATGCAGGTGGTCATGGTCTGCTGCCCGTAGGCATTCCTGTCCCAGTTGTAGACAGTTACACCGCCAAAGCTGAAGGAACCGGTGTCCAGGAAGGGGGTGTCCGGTGTAACCACTCCGGCATCCAGGGCGGCGGCCATGGTGAGCACCTTGAAAACCGAGCCGGGTTCATAGACCACTTCGATGGCCGGATTGACGTACTTCACCTGGGAGTCCCAAAAGTTCTTGGAATCAATGCGCGGGCTGACCGCCATGGCCAGGATCTCGCCTGTCTTGGGATCGGACACGATCACCGTGCCTGAGAGCGAGCGGGTTTCTTCTACAGCTTTATCGAGGATGTCTTCCACCGTCATCTGGATTTCGCGGTCGATGGTAAGAATCAAATCAGCCCCCTGCGGGATGGTCGTTTTATCATCAACGATATTGGGGATGCCGGTTTGATAGGATTTGCTGGGCACGCCGGACAACAATTCATCGTATTGTTTCTCGACGCCGCGCATGGCGTCGCCGTGCTGGGTTACAAACCCAATCACATTCGAAGCCAACTGTCCTTCAGGATATTGACGGATGAGAAAAGGAATCCATTCTACGCCTCTCAGGGTTGGGGCGGGTTTTTTATTGGTGCTTTTAAGATTGCTGTATTCCTCATAGGTCAGCGACAATTGTTCGATCTTTTCCGGCTCAACGAATTTGGTGATCATTCTGTAACGCGCTTTGAGCGGGTCAAAGGGGATGCTGGCTTGCTGCTGGATTTGATCGTAGGGCAGTTCCAGAATACGGGAAAGGACGCTGGCAATCGTATCGGCATTCTGATAAATGGCAACATGCTCCAGGTTCACATCGATTTCATAGACAGTGGTGTTGGTCGCCAGAGGCGTTCCCCAGCGGTCATAGATCATGCCGCGGGTGGGGGTGATGGACACAGTCCGTCCGGTGTATTCTTTGTCCCAGGATTCCTGCAAGGCGCGGTATTGTTCGCTGGTTTGGAAAGTGATCATGCGCGTGATGATCAATAAACCAAACAAGGAAAAGAAAGCCTTGGCGATACTGGTTCTTGATTCAAAACCGGAAAACATCGTGTTTGTCCTCCAACGACTTCTACTGGTTGCCCATTTGCAGCATTTTGTCCAACAACCATTCCCATAGCGACTGCGTATAGGCTGGTTTGATGACCGATACAGGTGCTGAGCCGCCAAAGGCGGGGGCAAGCTGGGCTGTTTGCCGCCCCAGGTAACCTGGCACTTCCATATACTCCACGTCTTCAGGGGAGTAACGTTCAAAACCCAATTGAATGGCTTTTTCTTGCATCACTCTGGCAGAGCCAAGATCGGAAAGTTCTGTTTTCAATGATTCGATTTGATAATGAACGGCTTCCCGGGTGGCCTCCTGCCGTTTGATTGCCACGCCAGCCTCAGCGGAGTTGGCGCTGATGCTCAGGTATAAACCGGCGATCACGGCGCTGGCTACCAGCAACAGGGCAACAAATCCAATCCGCTGGATCTGGACTCGCCAGGGTGCTTGTTGGTAGGCCTGGATCAAATTCTTTGCCATCAGGGTCACACTTTTTTTTCATTAACTTTCTGTCAGTAAAATTAACGTTATTATTCATGATTCATGCAAAAATCATGCCAGATTCTTCTTTTCGACAATTCTCAATCGGGCACTGCGCGCCCTGGGGTTATCCGTCATTTCTTGCGCCTGCGGGACGATGGAGCGCCTGGTTATGCGTTCCAGGCTGGCTTTATGCTGGCAGGTACACACTGGCTGGCTGGAAGGGCAAATGCAATCTTTGCTTTCCTGGACAAAGAATTGTTTGACGATCCGGTCTTCCAAAGAATGGAAGGAGATGACCGCCAGCCTGCCGCCCGGAGCCAGGGCTTGCACTGCCCGGGGCAGGAAGGTCTCCAGGGTTTGCAGTTCCTGATTGACCGCAATGCGCAGGGCTTGAAAGGTGCGTGTGGCCGGATGGATCTTGCCGGGTTTGCCCTTGACATTCTTTTCGATGATCCCGGCCAGCTGGCGGGTGGTGGTCAACGGCCTGGCCTGGAGAATGGCTTTGGCAATGCGGCGGGATTGTGGTTCTTCTCCATAACGCCAGATGATGTCTGCCAGTTCCTGTTCGCCGCACTGGTTGAGCAGGTCGGCGGCAGAAAGTCCCTGCGCAGGATCGAAACGCATATCCAGCGGGCCATCCAGCCGGAAGGAAAAACCGCGCCCGGCCGTATCCAGCTGCATGGAGGATAGTCCCAGATCGATGATGATCCCGTCCACTGCCTTCCAGCCCAGGAGCTGCATTTGCTCCAGCAGGCTGGTGTAGGAAGCCTGGATCAGCGTGTATCTGCCCTTGAAACGTTCAAGGCGCTGGTCAGCAATTGCCAGCGCCTGCGGGTCGAGATCCAAGCCAAGCAATTCTCCCAGGGGAGAGCTGGCATCGAGAATGCCACAGGCATGACCTCCTGCGCCAACTGTGGCGTCAAGATATTTGCCCGTGTTTTTTGGGCGCAAAGCGGTTATAATTTCATGGTAAAGTACTGGTAAATGCGGAAGGGGATCCATTTTTTGCATGGTTTCCGGGGACCTAGAAGGACAGGTCCAGGGCCATAAAGCGTTCCGCATTTGCTGCCGGATCATTCAGTGAGGCTGTTTGCATTTCCCACAATTCGGGAGACCAGATCTCGAAATGTTTGCCCACCCCGACCACAAGTGCAGCACTGCCGAGGTTGGCGATCTGGCGCAGGAACTGCGGGATGAGAATGCGGCCATTTGTATCCAGGGTGACCGGCGCGGCATTGGCAAAGATGAGGCGTTTGAGCTGTCGGGAAGTGGGATCGGTCATGCTCAATTCATTGACCTGTTCGTAGAGCTGCTCAAACGAGGGTGGGGTTAAGACCATCAGATTTGGGTCGAGTCCCTGGGTGATGTAGGCGCCATTGTCCAGCAGCCCGCGAAAGAGTGCGGGGATGGTCAAACGGCCCTTATCATCAATACTGTGCTCAAACCGACCCAAGAACATTTGTTCTACCTCTTGTTATAATACCGAACGCCGGACAGGGCCGGCGCTCCACTTTCTCCCACTTATCTCCACTTTCATCCACAGTATAAACGATATGAACCCAATTTGCAAGCGGATTCCCTTTCTTCTAATGAAAGCGAAAGGCATTTGCAAGGTGGCTGCAAGGTTATTTTTCGGCAAAATTTCTCTGTTCACACCGCTGAACGTTGTGCCGATCTGATTTGGGGGATGGTGATGGAGATTGACAGCCGCGCAAAAAGCTGCCAGCCGCAACCGGTAAGAAGTGTATTCAGGGTCATTAAACAAAACACGGCAAAGCCATTAGCTTTTTGCCGTGTTGTATTTAACCTCAGCGCGGAGTAACAAGAAGCCGCCAAAACTCTCCGGGAGCACTAAAATGTTGTAGATTTTGTTATTGAGTGGAGGGTTTCAACCGACGTGGTAATCTCAATCACATCTGGGACGCTTCGCGGCCACAGTCGCCCACCTGCACTCCCTGTCACTGCCTCCATGGCAAGTGAGCGTGCGGTACAAGTGTCGCTCCTCTTTCGCAATGATCAATTGGGGATTGGTTTTTTACATACTTTTAGTACACCCGACTCTCCTCAAAACCTCTTTATCCCAAATTCATGTTTTTTATTGGACCGTCACATCGACAAGTTCGGTTGGTCTTTTGATTTTTGAGAAGATGAAAAGCCCGCTTTGGTGCAGTTTATAAGGGCAGAAGCACTGTGAAGGAACTTCCTTCCCCAGGTTTGCTTTGCACTTCTACTCGACCTCCATGCTGCTCGATTACCTGGCGGGCGATCGACAAGCCCAGGCCGACACCGCGGAAGAGATGCTCTCCAATGCAGTCCATATGGAAAAAGCGGTCAAAGATGCGCGGCATGATTTCGGGGGCGATACCCAGGCCATGGTCCTGAATGTTCACACCCAGCCAGTGATCATCGACCCGGCCAGCAGTGATCAAGACACTGCCGCCTTCAGGGCTGAATTTGATGGCATTATCCAGGATGGCGCTAAAGGCGCGCTCCAGACTGTTGGCGTCGGCCTTGATCTGTGGCAGACCGGGGGCAATCACCAGCCGCAGACCGATCTGGTTCTTCTCGGCATTTTTCTGAAATTTTTCCACCACATTGACGACCACCTGATTGATGGCGGTGGACTGAAACTCCGGCAGGATCAGATCCATTTCCTGCAGGAAGAGGATATCATTGGTCAGGGTCATGATGTCTTCAATGTTGCGTCCGACTGTATCAATGGCCGAGCGCAGTGTTTCGCCCTGGAGTTTTCCGGTGCGGATGATCTGCATGAAGCCATTGGCAGCCATAAGCGGGGTGCGCAATTCATGGGCGATGGTGGTCAGAAATTCGCGGCGGGCAAATTCAAGCTCGGCCAGTTGCTGGTAGGCATTAGCCAGTTCTTTGGCTTTCAGGCGCAGATCCTCGATGGCCATTTCATCATTTTCACGCAAGCGGTGGCTCACTTCCAGAATCATGGCGCGGGAAATACTGCTGCTGGTTTCAAGCATGTCGTTGAAATCGGATTTCTGGATAACAAGCACCCGGGTGGGAACAGTGGTGCAGATGGAAGCAGCCCGCGGCGCATTATGGATGATCGCCATTTCGCCAAAGAAATCACCTGCTTCAAGGTGTTTCATCAGCCGCACTTCACTCTCGTTGATCAGCTTGGTCACTTTGACCTGACCATCCAGGATAATGTAGAAAGTATCCTCGTACGCCCCTTCATTGCAAAGTGTGATGTCGGCTGGGTAATCACAGACCTTGCCAGCCTGGATCATCTGTCGGGCGATGGTTTCCTGGATGCCGGGAAAAGCCTGTTGCAGAACGTGGAGGGGAGCAATTTCATGGGCCATGCGGGTTTCCTTGATGATATTCCGGGTTTCTTCTCTGGATGAATGCTTGTGTATTTGGTAAACTTGAACAAGATAATGATACCCGAATCAACCTTTTTGCGGGTGAAAAAAACGTTAACGAGTTCAGGAGAGGCCTGTGAAAACCATCGTTCTGGCATCCACCAATCCAGTCAAAGCCCAGGCTGCGTTGAAAGGTTTTGAGAACATCTTCCCCGACGAGGCATTCAGCATACAGACGGTTTCTGTTCCATCCGGAGTCAGTGAGCAGCCAATGACAGATGCGGAAACCCTGCAAGGGGCGTGGAACCGTTCCGTGAATGCGGAGCGCCGCATCCCTGAAGCCGACTATTGGGTGGGCATCGAAGGCGGCGTCGAGGAAGAAGACGGCGGACTGCTGGCATTTGCCTGGGTGGTGGTGCGCTCGGCGGATATGCAAGGCAAAGGCCGAACCGGCACCTTTGTTTTGCCTGGCCGGGTGGCAGAGTTGGTGCATTCCGGTCTGGAATTGGGCGCAGCGGATGACATTATTTTTGAGCGCAGCAATTCCAAGCAGGAGAATGGCGCAGTGGGGCTTTTGACGGGCAATGTGATTGACCGGTGCGGGCTTTACGCGCATGCTGTCATGCTGGCTTTGATCCCCTTCCGCAACGTTGATCTCTATTCGAGCCGAGCCTGATCTCCAAATCTGCTATAATGCCTTTGACAGGTATTTGTTGCAAATTGAACCAAGTTTTTAGCCAGGAGTGAACCCAAAATGCGCAAGCACCTTTATCTTTCCCTGTTCCCGGAAGCGTTGATTGCTTCCATGCTTCCGCCGGATGAATTTGGATCGTATATCGCCATCGGCGACTACAAGAAACTGCATGGCCAGGCCATGTTCATTGAAGTGGATGCTGATTTCCGCCACCCATTTTTTGAGATTGATGAGGGCTTCAGGCGCTGTGTGCCGCGACCGGATGGTAGCCCAAAACGGTCGGTGTACATCTCTGGATACCGGGTGCTGGAGCATCTGGATTTTACTGCGCTGCGCAGGCTCTATCTGGTCACGGAATTTGGTCAGGTGCTGGGACTGGAACCCAGCCGCACATTACCGGAGAACACATCGACATTCCACCTTTATCAAGAGGTGGCGCCGGTTACACCGCTGGTGGTCAGTACACGCAGCCCGCGGGATTTCATCGATCTGGTGACCCACGGCACGGAGACCACCCTGCTCAAATGGCCGGCTATCTGCTTTGTGGAGTTGAATTTGGGCGAGCTGGCTGAAGACCCGGAGAATGGTGAGGCTGGAAATCTACCGTATACCTTCATCTCGCACCTGCGGGAGTGTTTGGTAGACTTGAAACTACGTGAAAACAAAAAACGCAAACTGGTGGACCGCAACCATAATCCCGATTTTTCCTATACAGCGATCAAGGACGGAATTTTTCTGGGCAACCAACGAGATACGTTGTTTTACAGCATGCCTTCGGCCGAGGAACTGCGTGAAAACCACCGCAACTGGTGGCGTTCAGCCAATTTATAGATAATGAGTTTTTGGGGACTCGACGTGTAAGAGGAGTTTTCCGCGTCACGCCCTTCCCATAGAATTTGAATCACTGCCCGTTATCACGTTGCATGCCCGGAATGATCCCGGGCATGTTTTCATACATATTGTCTCTGTCGACTATCAAACTGGCTGGTTGAGTTTCACGATCTTCTGCAGGGTCTCCATGTCCGCCAGGATTAAAATGCGCAATCCGGCTGAAAGGATTTGCTCGGGGGCTGGATGCATGCTTTTCTGGCTGCTGACTTGCACATAGACCACAGACAGGCTGTATTGTGTTTCGAGTTCGTGGACGGTCATGTCCTCCAGACCAGCACCTTCAGCGACCACCAATTCACTGATGTTCAGTAAAGTGTCGCCAACGTAAAAAGAATGTTTGACGTCCATGCGCATGGCTTTGGCAGCCACCAGCGGAGCGGTCAAGGCTGACGAACTAAAGGCGGTGTGGATGCCGAAGCCTTTCTCCACCCGGCGGGCAAAGTCATCGTCGAACATGCGCATCACGATCTTGATCTCCGGGTTCAGCTCACGCGCATCCAGGGCAATGTCCAGGTTGGCGAGTTCATCATTGGTGCAGGGGATGATGACATCGGCCTGAGAGATATTGGCTTTGATCAAACTGGCAGAACGGCGGGCGTCCGCGGTGATAACCGGTATGCCCAGATCATGCGCTTTTTGTAAAAAACGGCCTTGCGGGTCGTTTTCAATGGCGATCACTTCCCGGTCATATTTGAGCAGCTCCAGGGTGACGCGGTAGCCAACTTTGCCAAAGCCGCAAACAATGATGTGATTTTTATAGGTGGAAGCCATAGCTGCTTGCCATTTCTCGCCGCGGGCGTTTTTATCGGTCAGGGCGATGCTGAAGCGCACCAACCCTTCAGCCAGGGTGGATAGCCCAAGCACAGGGATCAGGAAGAAGAGCACCTGCAGGGGGAACTGATCTGGAAAAGGGAGACTGGTTTCAAAGAAGAGAAGCGCAAATGCACTGAAAAGAGATTCGGCAAAGCCGGGGTGCAGGTTTGTGCCGGGGTAAAAATACCACACGTGCAGCGCCAGACCGCCGCCGAACAGAATGATCAGGAACAGGGCCAGGGTTTTCCAGAACTCATTAACCAGCACGCGGGCATCATGCAGTTGGGCGCGCCACAGGTGACGGCGTGAACTGCGTTTGCGGTTATGGGCAGGTGTTACAAATCCGGGCATGTTTCCAACATCCTTCTGAAGGCGGCGGCAAGCTTTAGGTTGGGTTAGTCAACGGTCAGGGTCTTGCTCAAATTGCGCGGAAAGTCGGGATCAAAGCCGCGTGCCAGGCTGAGCCGGTAAGACAGCACCTGCAAGGGCAGCAAATTGAGCAGGGCGACCAGTTCGGGGGCGGCATGCGGCACGGTGATCACATGGTGGGCGTTGGCGTGCAGGCGGGGGTCGTCTTCGCCAATGGCAATTGCCCAGCCGCCGCGGCAGGTTACTTCGTTGACCCCGCTGATGATCAGGGGCACATTTTCGGGGTCAACCACAAAGAGGATCGGGTAACCCTGGGTGACGGCTGCCAGTGGGCCGTGTTTGAATTCGGTGGAGAGCATGCCTTCGCAATGCGCATAGGTGATTTCCTTGATCTTCAATGCGCCTTCCAGGGCCATTGGGTAGCTCAAGCCGTAACCCAGGCAGTAGAGCGATTCCCAGGGTTTCATCTTCTCTTCGATGGTCTGCACCTGGGCCAGGCTGGATTTTATGGTTTGCTCCATTAATTCCGGCAGGGTTTTTAAAATGGCGGTGTCATGCCCCCCGAGGCGCAGGGCCAGGTACAGAAAGGAGATCACCTGATTGGTGAAGGTTTTGGTGGCGGGTACACTGATCTCGTAGCCACAGCCCATGGGCAGGTGATGCTCGCTGACCTTGGTCAGGGTGGAGCCGATCACGTTGACCAGGCTGAACACTGTCATGCCTTTGGCTTTAGCGGTCTGCACTGCGTTGAGCACATCCTTGGTTTCGCCGCTTTGGCTGACAAAGATGCCGACATCTTCCGGGCCCAGAGCCGGACCATATTGGGCGCTGAACTGCGGAGCCAGCACCGGAATGGAGACGCACCCGGCCAGGCGGCTGAAATACACCGAGCCCATCATGCAGGCATTGTAGCTTGTTCCGCAGCCGACAAAATACAGGTGGCGGGCTTTGCGGATGCGCTCCAGCATGGGCTGCACATCGCTGGAGTTCTCCAGCAGGTGGAGCAGTTCAATGGCCACTTTGGGTTCTTCGTGGATCTCTTTTTCCATGAAATGGGCATAGCCGCCTTTCTGGGCAGCTTCCATGCTTTCGGTGATGATCTCTGGCTGGCGTGCGATCCGGCTGCCATCGCTTACCCGGCGAAGCTCTAGGCCATCGGCCCAGAAGATGACGATTTCGCCGTCTTCAATGCGCATGATCTTGCGGGTGAGCGGCAGAATGGAAGGCAGGTCGGAAGAGATGACGGTGGCATCTTCGGCCAGTCCGGCTACCAGCCCGGAGCCTTTTTTGAAGGCATACAGACGGTCTTCGCTGGCTTTGCCAATCACAAAAGCATAATCGCCCTGCAGGTCCTGGTAAGCGTGGCGGATGGCATCGACCATGTCCATGCCTTGCCGCACATAGCGTTCAACGGCATGCACACAGCTCTCCCCGTCATTGGTCGAGCGCACGGTCATTCCCTCGGCGATGAATTCTTGGCGAAGTTCGACGTTATTGACCACATTCCCATTGTGCGCACCCACCATGCTGCCATTGGAATCCAGATGCGGCTGGGCGTTAATTTGCGAGGGTTCGCCAAAGGTGGCCCAGCGCAATTGCAGCATGCCGCGCTGTCCGGTCATCTCTGCAAAGTTGAGATTGCGGGCGACATCATCCACCCTGCCGACATCCTTGCGCAGGTCAATCTCGCCTTGCGTGTTGATGGTGGCGCAGCCAACCGAATCATAGCCGCGGTACGACAGACTGCGTCCGGCTTCGATCAGGGTTGGCCCCAGTTGGCGATCTGTTTTGGTCACAATGCCAAAAATTCCACACATATCATTCTCTCCATTTATCAAAGGTGGGATGGGTCAAGGTGTGCAGAGGGATTATACCAAGTCTGGAAAGCTGCGGCTGGTAAAACAACCAAGAGGGTTTTACGAAAGGATTTCGATGGCATCCACTTCAGCGGCATCGCCATCACCGCTGAGGGGTGAGATGATGCGCAAGCAGGGGAAGGTGCCAGAGACACCCAGGGCATCTGCATCAATGGCCACGCCGGTTTGATTGTAAAGAACCGAAGTTGACATGCTCTGGTTATCAATCTCGGTGGGGCCAAACATGCTGCCGATGTGCCCGTTGTTGGCGGGGTCGCTATCCCCCCAGTAGAAAACGGTATACCAGGTGCTGCTGGCGCAGGACCCGCTGGGGCCGGTGCCCACTTGCAAAATGACATGGTCAAAGGCAACATCGCTGCCGGAAAATACGCGTTCATAAAATACCAAGTCGTATGCAGCATCATTGGAGGTTATCAGTGGACGGCCGATGGCAGGGAGCAGGTCAATGATGACTTCATTGCCACCGGAGATAGACAGGAACCAATTATCCGGGCCGCCAATATTGAGCGGCGTTGAGGCGGGTGTTTGGGTGGGGACGATGGTGGGGATAGCTGTGGGAACATCTGTGGGAATGGCCGTGTTTTCGGGGATTGGCGTGCGGGTAGGGGCGGGCGGTTCTTCAGTAGCAGTGGACGGCGGGACGATGATAACCGGCTTGGTGGCGCTGGGGGTGATACCGGCAGTGGCTGTAAATGGCATGGATGTGGCCGCTGGCATGGAAGGGCTGGGAAGCAGCGGTGACGGCTGAGGGGTGTTGACAAGGACGGTAGCAATGGCGTATTGGGTTGGCCACACTTGCCCGGGCAGGATCACCAGGGAAGGCGGGGCGCCGTTGGCGTAGCGGGATCGATCCTTGAAGATTTCATCCAGGATGCCGGATTGCACGGGCTGAAATTCAGCGAAATCCCAGATGCGATAATCAGCCCTCATTCTGGTCTGTGGGTCATTTCCTGATGGTGCTCTGGCAGAAGTCAGGGCCAGTTGACCGCAGGCAAAAAGTACGATCATCACAACTGGCACCAGAATGATCCATCTCATCAGATTTTTGAGATGGTCTTTCATTTCAGATTCGCCAGAAGCTGCCTTCATACTACGTTTACCCCATGTGTGGCATTAAATATATGTGGTTTCAGGCCGCTCATCGCTGACCGCGGGCAGACAAATGGAGATGGTATTCCCCGATCCTTGTTCGCCACGTACCCAGACCTGACCGCCCATACGCTCCAGGATGGTTTTGACCTTCGCCATTTCCAGACCGGTGATTGCCGGGTCGAGGCCCTCGCGGCCGAATGATTTCTCGAAGATGAATGGCAGGTCTGTCTTTTCCACCGGAGGGCCATCGTCACTCACATCAATCCAAACCTGCCCCTCGTGCAAACGGGTTTTGATGATGACTTCGCCATGCGGATCGCAGCGCGATACGGCGCGATTGACCAAACCTTTCAGTAATTGTACCAGCAGGGCGGGATCAGCGTACACTTCTGGCAGGTTTTCATCCATGAGCATGCTCATCTTGCAGCCCCATTTTTTGACCAGCAGTTCAGTGGGTTTGAGACGGTTGGTACTGAGCACAGTTTGCAGGTCAATCCTTTCCAACTGCATTTGAGAGGATGATCCGATGTTCACCAGGTCGGCAAGGTCGTTACCCCATTTATGGATATGCCCCCAGATCTGGGTGAGACGGGAAATGATCTCGCCAACCTCTGGATCATGGGCGGTGATCAAATTCAGTTTTACCAAATAATTCATGGCTTCTGCCAGCGGCGTGCGCACCTGATTGGCAACACTGGACAACATCTTGGTACGCAATTCATCCAGCTTTTTCAGATGGGTGACATCGCGCATGATCATGATCCAGCCCTGGGGTCGACCGTCTTCGCTGGTGAGGCTGTTGAGTTGGATCATCTGCACCGAGTTGTCGCTCCAGTTGATCTCGACCATGGCTGGCTGGCTGGCTCCTGCCGAACGCCAATTTTGGAGCAGGCCGGTAAGCGTTTCCGGCAGATGGGATGTGGCAGTTTTGCCCAGCAAGTCTTGTTGGTCGAACAAGTTTAAAGCAGCGGTATTGATGAATTCGATCCTGTCATTTTCATCTGCGGAGATGATGGCATCGCTGGAATTGCTCAACAACAATTCCAATCGTTCCTTTAGTCCATGGCGGTCGAGGAGCAACTGCCGATGGGCGGCCGCACGCTCAACAGCCATGTTGAGTTGTTTCATCGATTCGAGGGGTTTGAGTAAATAATCGTAAGCGCCATCTTCGCGTAGAGCGGAGATGGCAGAATTGAGCGAACCGGCAGCGGTGATCATGATGACTTCCAGGTTGGGGTCCACCTGACGCGCTTTGCGCAGCAGTTCCTGACCATTCATTTGCGGCATCATCTGGTCTGTCAGCAGCACGGCAAATGGGGTCGCTTCAGACAGCCTGGTCTTGATCAATTCGAGCGCTTCAAAGCCATCCTGCGCCGTTTCCACCTGGAAACCCCCTCTGCGCAGAGAGAGGCTCATCAGGGTGGATAACTCTTCGTCATCATCAGTAACGAGAACTTTAATGTCTTCCAGATTCATGCTTGCCCCTCTAATTGCGGATGGATGATTGGAAATTTGATAATGAAGGTCGTGCCGGCTCCCAATGTGCTTTCAACATCGATCTGCCCGTGGTGGCAGGCAATGATGCCATGACTGACGGAAAGCCCCAGACCGGTGCCTTCGCCTTCAGGTTTGGTGGTGAAGAAAGGATCAAAAATGCGCCCGAGATGTTCAGGGGCGATGCCGGTGCCAGTATCGGCCACCTGAACAAAGGCATGGCCATTCTTCTGGCTGAGGTTGACAGTTAATTCGCCACCATCCGGCATGGCATGAATGGCATTGGCGATCAAATTGACCAACACCTGCTCAATTTGCTGTGCATCGTAGGTCATGTAAATGGGTTCGTCCGGGATGTGCCTGACACATTGCACCCGCCCCTTTTTCATCAGGTAGCTGGTCAGCCGCAGAGCGGATTCCAGTGTGTCGCGCATGTCCCTTTTGATCAAATCCGGGGTGGATTGGCGGGCAAAGGTCAACAGGTCAGAGACGATCTGGTTGCCCTTGACGGCGCTGTTATGCATGGTTTGAATTTCATGGCGCAGTTCGGGGGAAAGTTCCTCCTCATTTAACATGAATTCTGTCATGCCCATGATAACGGCCAGGGGGTTTTTGACATCATGCACAATGCCTGCGGTGAGTTGGCCCACAGAGGCCAGTTTTTCAGACTGGACCAACTGCATACGGGTGGATTCCAGCTTTTCGTTGATCTCGGCCAGTTCCTTGTTGCGGTGCAAAGCTTCTACGTAAAGCCGCTCTGCTTCTTCAGTGCGTTCTTTAAGGTGCATGGTCATGGTGTCGAACGCGACGGCCAGGTCTCCGATCTCGTCTTTGCGTTTGAAATCTGATTGCTGGTCAAAATCGCCAGAGGCAACGGATTGGGATAATGTGCGCAGCCGTAAAATTGGTCTGGCGATGTTTTGTGCGAGGATGTAGCCGATGATGATTACCGCCAATGTGCCCAGGGTGAAGATCAGCGCCAGGGTATTACGGCTGGTAGCTTCTGTGGAAACGACATAGCTGCTGGGCAGAACGATGCCTAACAAACCTATCATCTGATCGCGGATGACAAGGGGGGAGAAGACGATTTGAAATTCCCGCTGGTAAAGCTGGATCGGGTAGGTTTGGGTGAGGTCGGCGGTGGAGAGTGTGCCTGCCAGGGATTCGATCTCGGAGAAGCCTTCCTGTGGACGTACCAGTGTAGTGGCGATTACGCCTTCTTCAGGGCGCAAAATGACGATATCGGACAAGGCTTGATTGCGGATGTCCTTGAGCATTCCGTTCAGCGGGGTGCCGATGAGTAAAGCGCCAGAGATTTGGCCGCTTGCATTCCTGATCGGGGCGCTGGTGAAAAGGGCCAGGCCATTGTTTGCGGGCAGCACGGCGATGAATTTATCCCCGCGCGGGTCGGATTCGCCCTGCAATGCGAGTTGTACGATTTCTATCGAGGACAGATCGGCGCCGCTCGAGCTTTGATAATCGCCATTCTCTTTTTGTTCGAGAGAGAAAAGCTCGACGCCCTGGTTGTTGGTTACGGTGAGAATGTGCACATTGTTGTTCAATACCAGAGGCGTCAAGAGCTGCTGCAAACGGGTTGTGTCATTCTCTTCTGCTGCTTCCCAAACGCCGGAAGTGAAGGCCATCAGGCGCAGGTTTTCCAGGTGGCTATCTTCCCGGCGTACAATGCCTTCGGATGTGACCCGGCTGGCTTCGAAAAGCTGGTTGACAAAACGCTCACGAATGGATGATGTGACCAGCCTGGTAACGATGAACACCCCCCCCACGGCAAGCAAAATGGTCAAAATCATGTAGGGAATGATCAATTTGCCTTGCAATCCGGCAAACCGCGAAAGAGCCTTGACTGAGTAGTTGTCAGCAGTGAGGGAGCTATCCGTTGATAAATGATTCAATGCATCTTTCCCCATATCTGGCGCATCATTAAAGAATAATAAGTGGATAATATTAAGTATACCTGAGTTTGGTTGTATATGATAAACCAAATTGGTATTTTCCACAAACCTTACGGATTTGTTAATTCCTGATGAGAATGGCTATTCTGGCACGATTCTGCGGTAAATGCCCATGCCGCCGCCGATGAGCATTCCCAGCGCCAGGGGTAGGAGGGCAACAGAGCGGATCAATTCCATGCCGCCTGCTGCCAGAAAGGAGGCAGAGTCGAGCAGATCATTGCTGCGGCTGGCACCAAAGATGGTTTGCAGGCCTATGAAAATGCCAGCCATAGCCAGGGAAAGTAGTGCCAGGCCAGCCAGGGCGATCAGCCCGCCTAACGCGGTCAGTATGGGGGTGCTGCGTTTTTCGATCTCAAAGCCATGCTCGGCTTCCAGATCATTGATATAGGCTTCTGCTGCGGGCCAGTCCAGGCGGGTGCGTTCACAGACAGACAGGATCACATCTTCGCGTGAGACGCCCCGGCTGAGGCTGCGAATAGCTTTGGTCTGGATTTCTGGCGGGACAATGTATGCGCTCATTGCGGTGCTTCCAGGTGCGGGATGGTTGTCTATGGCGGGAATATTGACCGCAGGGTCAAATCAGATCATTTCCAACCGCGGGCGATATTGCAGCGCCTCAGCCAGGTGATTGGGGGCAATGGTTTCGCTGCCAGCCAGATCGGCGATTGTGCGGGCAAGTTTGAGGACACGATGGTAAGCGCGGGCAGAAAGTTGAAGCTGGCTCATGGCCGTGCGCATCAGGTTTTGCCCGGCGGTGTCCAGGTCGCAGAAGGTGCGGATCTCGGCCGGGCGCATGTCAGCATTGCAATGCACCAGGTCGGCAAAGGGCAGGCCATCGCCGAGGAAGCGCAGGCGCTGGCGCTGGCGGGCGGCTTCCACCCGGGCTTGCACCACACTGGATGTTTCGCCCAGACGGTCGCTGCTCAATTTCTGGTAATCCACCCGCGGCACCTGGATGTGAATGTCAATGCGATCCAGCAGCGGGCCGGAAATCCGTTTTTGATAAGAGGTGACCTGTGAGGGGGAGCAGGTGCAGGGTTTGAGGGGATCGCCATAATAGCCGCACTGGCAGGGATTCATGGCAGCTACCAGCATGAAATTGGCCGGAAAGGTGAGCGAACCCTGGGCACGGCTGATGGTTACCAGTTTGTCTTCGATCGGCTGGCGCAGAACTTCCAGCACGCGATGGCCGAACTCTGGCAGTTCGTCCAGGAAAAGTACACCGCGGTGGGCCAGCGAGACCTCTCCCGGCCGCGGCCAGTTGCCGCCGCCCACCAGCCCGGCATGCGAGATGGTGTGGTGGGGAGCGCGAAAGGGACGGGTGCGGATGAGGGGCACATCGGCCGGGAGTTGGTCAGCAACCGAGTAGATGCGGGTCACGTCAAGGGCTTCATCAATGCTCATGCGCGGCATGATGGCTGGCAGGGCGCGGGCCAGCAGGGTCTTTCCGGCGCCGGGCGGTCCGATCATGAGCACATTGTGGCCGCCGGCTGCGGCCACTTCCAGGGCGCGTTTGACGTGTTCCTGGCCTTTGATCTCCTGAAAGTCGGTCTGGACGGTGGGGGTCAGGTCATCCACCTGGATGGCAGGCTGGCCGGGCAGTGGCGCGCCGCCAGTGGCGTGAGCGAAGAGAGCTTCCAGCGAGGGAACGGGCAACACTTCCAGACCGGGGATCAGGGCAGCCTCGCGGGCATCATCCTGGGGGACGATCACCCGCTGGAAGCCTTCCTGGCGGGCCAGGGCGGCCATTGGCAGGATGCCGCTCACATGGCGCACTTTTCCATCCAGCGAAAGTTCGCCGATGATCAGACTGTCGTTGAAAACTTCTGGTGCAATTTGCTCGGTCGCAATCAAGACGCCAATGGCAATGGGCAGGTCGTAGGAAGGGCCTTCCTTGCGCACGGCTGCGGGGGCCAGATTGACGGTCACTTTTTTGCGGGGGTAGACCAGTCCGGCATTTTTGATGGCCGTTTGCACCCGTTCGCGGCTTTCCTGTACAGCCGCGTCTGGCAGGCCAACGATCACCATCTGAGGCAGGCCATTGGCGGTGTCGACTTCCACCTCCACAATGACCCCCTCGAGGCCAACCAAAGCACAGGCAAACACGCGGGCAAGCATGGGTTTAGTGTAGACCCTGGCGGCTAAAAAGTCAATTCACAAATCATCTGAAATTTTGAAACAGCTTTCCTTATTCCTGGCTGCTACTCAATGACAATGTCTTTTAATTCATCCTCGTGATTGGGATAACTCATGTTTAATCCTTTGAGCGTGTCCACCATTACCCGGGCAATGATCAGGTTGCGATACCATTTGCGGTCTGCGGGGATCACATACCAGGGCGCCCATTCGGTGCTGGTTTTGGTGAGCACATCCTGGTAGGCTTGCTGGAAATCATTCCACAGGGCGCGGTCTTTCAGGTCGCCGGGGTTGAACTTCCAGTGTTTCTCGGGGTTGTCCAGGCGTTCCTGCAGGCGCGCTTTCTGTTCTTCGGGGCTGATGTGCAGGAAGAATTTGAGGATGGTGGTGCCTTCTTCAACCAGCAGACGTTCAAAGGCATTGATCTGGTCATAGCGCTTCTTCCAGACTTCTGGCGGCACGAGTTTTTTGACGCGCACCACCAGCACGTCTTCATAATGGCTGCGGTTGAAGATCACGATCTGGCCGCTGCGCGGGGTTTGCTTGTGAATGCGCCACAAGTAATCATGGGCAAGTTCTTCTTCGGTTGGCACCTTGAAGCCGGCCACTGATACGCCCTGCGGATTGACCCCTTCGAAAACGTGGCGGATGACACCATCTTTGCCGCTGGCGTCCATACCTTGCAGAATAACCAGCAGTTTGTGCTTGCCCTCGGCAAAGAGCAATTCCTGCAAGGCTTCCAGTTCTTTGTTGAGTTCCAGCAAGAGTTCCCTGGATTCCTGTTTGCTGCCGTCAAAGCCGCTTTTGTCATCTGCGGCGATATCTTTCAACTTAAATGATTTGTTTGGTTTGACGAGATGCCGTTCCATAATAGACTGCCTCCCTTTCTAAAAGCGTGTGTGTTTTGATTATAGCATAGCGAAATTTTGAGGTGCCACACTCGCTGGGGCAGACGTGGTCTGAAAAAACGGGCTCTCTGGGAATTGCCGTGAAAAAGCAGTTGGGTGGGGTGTTAACACCCCCATGTCTACCATACTTCACGGTTGTTCCCAAAGACCTAAAAAACCTCCGCCACGGTGAGCCGTGACGGAGGCTGGCTTTCAGATGGAAATGCTCCGTTGGCGGCGCAATTTGGGACGAAAATATCCATGCCGCAGGGGTGTCACTTCTTCGGTAGTGATGAAGGCCGCCGGGTCGATCTTCTCGATGATGGCCTGAATCTGCGGAATGTCCTTGCGGGCAGCAGCACAATTGATTACGCACACTTCCCCGGCCATGCCCATGGCACAGGAAAGTGTGGCGGCGTGTCCATTGCCGTGCAGGGCAGAGGCGATCTCAAACCCAAAGTTCCTGGAATAGATTTGCAGCATGTGAAAACCAATTGCCAGATGCTTTTCAACCAGGATGCCAAGCACGATGCCCGCAGCAACTCCGCCCCCATAGCTGACGACTTTCCAGATGTTCATTTGCCCGGTCAAAACCGAGCTGACCGCCAGAATATAGATGGCTGAATTCAAGCCGCCGATCATGCCGGCGAAGAATTTCTTGCCGCGCATGACAAACAACATGCGCACCGTGTCCATGATATTGATAAATGCCAGCATGATGAAGACCATCAGATAAGTAACAGTGTTGTTCATTGATGCACTACCTTTATTCCTTGTGAATTATTCCCGCTTGCGAAGGGAAATGTTTTTCTGCTCAGGGTCATTGTCCGGGATACAGGATTCGGCTTCGGCCAGACCATCCAATTCAAGGGGGAAAAGCCAGACGACTTCGAACGCGGCCTGGCACGCTGCGCAGTTCCCTCTTTGCCCAAGAATCGGTTCTCCTCGGAGTGTGATCTCCTTCTGGCAGGCCGGGCATTTTGATTTCAGCATTCCACTTTCATCCTTTACAATATATGAAAAAGCCGCCCATGAGAACGGTCTTCCGGTCTCTATTCCGGCGGCAAACCAGGATTGAGTTTACCGGAATGGCATGCAATGCAGGTTGTATTGTGGTGTCAAAGGTGTGAAAACAACTGGAAGATATGCCACTTTTTGCACAGTTGTGGTTGGCAGCAGGAATTGCCGGACAAAGGGTCTGGCTTTCTGGTGGGGAGAATCCAGAAAACGAGCAGATTGTTCAAAATTTGGTATTATTATAGGGTTGTTTGCATAGAAAATAAATACGATTTACATGGTTTTAACACAGCTTACTTCTACAATTTGCATGAAGTTTCAGGCATGAAACTCAAATTAAAGTCTTGGTGTTCAAGGAGCAATAAATCATGAAGACCGCCCGTTGTTTATCCTGCGACTCGAAGATTGATATTGGCTCGAAGGCAGAAGTTGGGCAGTATGTATTTTGTAATTTCTGCGGTGCGGAATTTGAAATTATGGACGTAAATCCAATTGAGTTGGGTTTTGCATTTGGCTCGGAAGATTTTGATTACGAGGATGATGATCTTGATGCTGATGAGGATGAGGATTATCTGGACGATTATGATGACGATGACGACGATGATGACGATGAAGACGATCGTTGGTAAAGGTTAACAAGGTTTATTGCTGTTGAGGCTTGTGAGATGTGTGTTGTGGGCTGTTTGTCTTGTGGCGCAGAGATCGATTTGGGGCAGCGTCCGCGGCTCTTTGCGACAGTCTATTGTGCCAGTTGCCAGCAGTCGTTTGTGGTGATCGAGATTGACCCGCCAGAAATATGCTATCCTGTGCCTGATTATCGGACCGATGGCAGTTCTGCCGTTGCCCAGGAAGATTGAATCTTCTTCTCCCTGTGTGGTGGTAAAAAATATTGATGCTCGGATTTCGCAGCGGAACCAATCAGGTAATCAGCTTCTTGCCGTGGCAAGCGGGCTGATTACCTGATTGGGTTAAATGGATCGCATTGGAAAGGCGGAGTTTGTTAATCCTCGAAGCGGTTGAAGAAATAACCCACACCCGGAGCAGTGCGGATATAGTATGGTTCTTTGGGGTTCAGTTCCACCTTGGTGCGCAATCTTTTCACCAGACCGCGAACCAGTTCACGGCTGCCATCACCGGTGTAGCCCCACACGTATTCCACGATGGTGTCAATGGGGATGATCTGTCCGGCATGGGTCATCAAGGTGTAGAGCAGGCGGAACTCCAGTTGGGTAAGGTGTTTGGCCTCGTTGGCATGGATTTGCACGGTGCGGGAGGCAGGATCGAGGATCACACCGGACTGGCTGAGGGTGGGCAGGCTGAAGAATGGCATGCCAGCCGTGCGGCGCAGGGTGGCGCGGATCTGGGCCAGAAGCAAGCGGGCACTGTAAGGCCGGTTGATGAGCAGGTCGGCTCCGGCTTCGAAGAGCTCGATCTGGTGGCTTTCGGTGAGCTGGTCGGCGATGACAACCAGGGATCCCCCGGTTTGGGAGCGCATTTGCTGGATCTTTTGCAGGTCGTTGGCGGAGAATTCCGGCAAAGTGATCACGATCAGTTCGGAGGGATTCTCTGGCCATTCTTCAATGGCCAGAGCCAGATCTTTTATGGAACGGACGGTGAATCCGGCTTGCTGGATGACAAGCCTGAGAATGGCGGTTTCGTCTGCATATGGTGAGAATAATAGGGCTTGCATCCTTTTTCTCCTTGCTCTTGCGAATTCCCTATTGGTTTTGAGTTGGTTGAACTGCTGGTTATTTTACAACATTATGATATATTGTATATTGAAAGAAATTGCAGAGTGGAATTGCGTTAATGGTTACGAATACAGTTAATGTTGGTTGTTTTTCCTCTGGAGTTTAGATGATGCAGTCGCTTTCATGCAAGTTTTGTGAAGAACGAATTCAATTCGAAAAACCTCCGAAAACAGGTCAGTTGATCAAGTGTCCGGTATGCCAGCATCAGTATGAAGTGGCTTCTATTGATCCACTTCAGATCAAACCGGATGGGGACCCATTTGCGGCCGAATGGGAGAACCCGGAAAAACAGGCGCGTTCAAAGCGTCTGGAACTCAGAACCAAGCTGGAAGGCGATGAGGAAGAGGATGTTGATGTCTTCGATGAGGAGCCGCAACCCAACGGTCGCTATACGGTGCGCATGGCAGGCAAGCGCGCCCAGCGCCCCAAACGTATTCGCGGTTATGTCTACGATGATGAAAGTTTTTTTGATGATTAGCTGCAAGTAATTCCGACAGGATGTTAAATTCGGCCAAACACAGGTTTGGCCGAATTCTTGTATCAGATCTGCACATACTGAGCAGGCAAGGCTTCATTCGCCGCCATAGTAATTTTTATAATCCAGCATGGCTGCTTCGACCACCTTGATGGCATGCTTGTCGCCATAGACTTTTTCGATCGAGGTTTGTACCGGTGCGCCAGGCAGATTCTTATAGGTGCTGAAATAGTGCTGGATGCGGTTTACCATGTTGGGTGGCAGTTCATCAATACAGCAAATGTCTCCCCAAAAATTATCGTTGACCAGCACGGCGATGATCTTGTCGTCAACTTCACCGCGGTCGATCATTTGCAGGCCGCCGATCACACGTGAGGTGAGGATCACTTCGGAACGGTTGATGGGACGTTCACTGACCACGCAAATGTCCAACGGGTCGCCGTCACTGCGGTCGCCATTCTTCGAGAGTTTGCTGACGTTGTCGCCACAGTAGGTACGCGGGATGAACCCATACAGGGTTGGGGGTTGGGAAGAGGTGCGCTGCGGGCGATCCACTCGCAGATAGCCGGTTTCTTTGTCCACTTCGTATTTCACCAAATCGAAAGGGGTGATCTCGATATAGGCATGAACGATCTGGGGTGGGTTGGGCCCGGCAGAGAGTCCGTGCCAGGGGTGGGGGCGCCAGCGGTAGAATGGCGGAGGAAAGGTCATGTTTTTCTCCTCATACGCTGCAATTTGGGATTGTTTTACGATCGAATGCATTATTGTATGCCGGGCGTTCGTTTGCCTGGCAGGGCGGCAATGATCAGCATTGGAAGTATACAGCATTCACAGGCTTGGGACAACAGCCTGTTGATGCACGTTTGTTCACATGGTGGTTCAGCTCCAGGCAGCTGCGTCCAGCGACCCGATCTCCTGCACATCCACGGGCACGCCGTCAATCTCAACAGGTACGCGCTGTTCCACTGCCAAGGCTTCCAGGGGCTGTTTTTGTGACACCAGGACGATAATGGCCACCGTGTCAGTCCACTGGCCTGCTTTTTGGCGCAAGCCCACGCCTACGCCCACCACATTGGGCAAAGCCAGCAATTGCTCGCGGTATTCCTGTATGACGGCGGAGGCTTGTTTTGCCGATTCATTCTGTTGATCTGGCAATGCTTCTTTCACAGGTCGACCTTTAAGATATCCAGCACAAACTGGATCGGGTTATGTGTGGTCGCCTGGGCAGACCCGGCAAACAGCAAACCTACTGCCAGGGGAGCATTGGCATCCACCAGCAGCGAACCGGAATCGCCGCCCTGCGACATGGGGGTGGTGATGATCTGATTTTCAAAACGGGCTGTGCAGCCATTGAAGTAATTAATGGTGATGGTGGCATCCAGGACGGTGATGGTGCCGGTCGTCAGTCCGGTGGTGCGGCCAAATTTGCGCACGGGCATACCCAGGCGGGCAGGTATGGTCATGCTGACCTTGCCGATGCCCTGGATCTCATCCAGGATGGCGGTGTCATCCGCCGGGCGTGCCAGGGCCGCGTCGATGGTGTTAACGGCGATGATCGCTTTTTCAGTGGCAGAAAAACTGATCTGGCTGCCGAAGAGCCGGGAGAGAAAATTTCCCAAGCCAATAAACCCTCTGGCAGCTTTATTGACACTTTTGTTTCCGTTGCTGAACTGGAGGGGGTGAACACGTACCAGATAGGCCAGAATATCCTGCCCGTTTTGCCCGCCATCGGTCGGGCTGGGCTGCAGGATGGGATCGCCAAGCGTAGCTTCATTATTATTGGCCAGCACATGGTTATTGGAAAGGATCAACCGCGTGCCGTATTGCCGGTCTCGCACCACGCAGCCCAGCGTGCCGGCCGGGCTTTTGAAATGTGAAACGCTGACCCCGCCTGGGGCCGGCCGCCAGCGGCTGGTGGGCGTTTGAAATGCCCACTGGTCGCCAATCTCGATGATATCGGTGCGTACGCCGTCAATTTCCGGGGGTACCACAGACTCACTGCGCAGGCCGGACTTGGGCACTTTTTGGCGCACCATGGTCACGATGCACAGCTCATCGGTTGTTTCTCCATGGCTGATCTTGTAGCCAGTGCCAACCCCCACCACCATATCCTTCTGCAGCAGACTTTCCTTGTGCAGTTCCTTGACCAGTTTGATTTGCTTGGGTTCCGCCATTTTCGTTACTCCCGCTGTTCAGTTGCAAACCGCATGAACAAGTTGGATGCTTTCTGTTTTCATTGTACGCGAAAACAGGTGGAAAGTTAACCATAAAAACGCACCTCTCCAACTTTCGGTTGACCTGCGCTGAAAGCTGGAGGATTAACTGGATTTAAAGCCCAGCAAATAGGCGAACAATTTCAGATATTCCTGGGCGGTGGCTTGGCGTCCCTGGCGGGTTAGCCACCATGAACGCGATTTGTACCAGTGATCTCGCACCGGCCGGATGGTAATATTCATCTCGCTGTTCTTAAAGACTTCGCCAAAGATGAGTCGGGTACGAAAGGTGTGGAAGGGGTCTGTCACCACGATGGCGGATTGCAGGTTGCGGCTTGCCATGAAGTCGCGCACATGCCGGGCTTCATCCAGCGTGCTGGAGGCGCTGCCTTCGGTGAGAGCGACTGCGCCGGCAGGGATACCCAGGCGCACAGCTTCGGCAATCATCAGCGTGCTGTAATTGACGTTCCACTCCGGAAGGAATTCCCCGGTTTCGGTCAGGATGACAAGGCGGCTGAATTTTTCCTCATACAGGCGGGCAGCTTCGTTGATGCGGTCTTCCCCTCCACTGAGCGCCACGATGGCGTCAGCCGGCTCCAGCGGGTCAGCTACGATCAAAAGACCGCCCATGGCCCAAAAGACAACCTCCATCGCCAGGGCCAGGATGATCAATCCCAGCCCGACTGCCAGGGTTTTGGCGATGAGCGTGAACACCGATTCAAGACAGCCCCGGGATGGAGCGTTGCCGCCGTCGTTCAATGTATTGTTCATGACCTTAAGTATACCGTCAAGCGGTCAGAATCGCCTGGCGCATACGCTCCAGTCCCTCCTGCAGCAGGCATCGTTGACAACCAAAGTTGAGGCGCACAAAGCCTTTGCCGCCCTGGCCAA
Source organism: Anaerolineales bacterium (assembly GCA_020060485.1). Next base: position 20,941 of record JAGVAB010000028.1, on the reverse strand, counting down.
ATGTTTCGCCGTCGTTCAAGCCCACCAGGGCTTTCTCCAGGAAGAATTTCTGCGGGTTGCCTTCCACAGGCATCTGACGGCAGTCCAGCCAACCCAGGTAGGTGCCTTGCGGTGATGCCATGCGCACCCCGGGTAGTTGGTTGTTGACATAGTCTGTCAGGTAATCCCGGTTGGCTTGCAGATAGACCATCAGGGCATCCAGCCAGGGCTGGCCGTGTGCATAGGCGGCCTGGGCGGCTGCCATGGCCAGCAGATTGGACCAGATCGCGGTGCCGCGGCGGGCTTGTTCAAATGCCAGACGCAGTTTTGGATTTGAGATGACGGCATACGAAAAGCCCAAACCGGCGATGTTAAAGGTCTTGCTGGGGGCAAGCAAGGTGATGGTAGTGTGGGCGATTTCTGGGGAAAGCGAGGCAATCGGCACATGTTGATGACCAGGGAAAACCAGGTCTGCGTGGATCTCATCGGAACAGATCGCCACTTGGTGCCGCAGGCAGATTTCGGCCATGCGTTCCAACTCGCGGCGGGTGAAGACCCGCCCCACCGGATTGTGAGGGTTGCACAGCAGGAACATGCCGGCTTGCCTGGCAGCTGCGGCTTCAAAGGCATCAAAATCGATGGCATAACTGCCATCTGCCTGGCAGACCAGTTCATTGACCAGCATGGGCATGCTGGCATTGGCCGGTGTTTCCAGGAAGGGCGGATAGACCGGGGTCTGAATGAGGACGCCGCGGCCGGGCGGCTGCATGGCCTGGGCAGCCATGTTGAACCCGGGCACCACGCCGGCCACCAGCACCAGGTGTTCCGGTTCTATCTGCCAGTGATAACGCTGGGCGACCCAGTTGATGATTGCTTCTGTAAGCCCGGGATAATCATGCGCATAGCCAAAAATACCGTGTGCCACGCGTTGCTGCAGGGCTTCGATTACCGGTTCCGGCGAACGGAAGTCCATGTCTGCCACCCACATGGGCAGCACATCTTCATTATATTGGTGCCATTTGATGCATTCAGAACTGCGCCGGTCGGTGGGGGTATCGAAATCATACGGCATAATACTGGAATCCTCTTTTCATTTTGGGGTGATGACATTATAAATGATTGTAATGTTTTTTTGTTTGGCTGTATGATGATTACATATTGTCGCTGACCCTGGTTTTCTATTAAGGACAACACATTGAAAACTTCATCCATTTCCAACCTGGTGTTTTGGCTGCTGGTGGTCATCCTGGCTGTATTGTCGGCTTTGAGTGTTTTCCTGCCGATGGATGCGCCAGCCGGCATGCCAGTGCAGGATTTGCCGGCGCCCAAGGCAGTGGTGGCCCTGGTAACAGGGCTGGGCATACTGGTCATTTACGGCGGGCTGGGGCAGCTTGGGCTTTTCTTGTGGAGGAAGCTGGGCTACCCGGACGTATGGGATGACAAGGTCACCCTTCGACAGCGTTTTCTGCGTCCAGCCTTGGCCGGTTTGGCGTGCGGGGTGGTGTTGGTTTTGCAGGATTTGCTTTTTGGCATGTGGTCACCGATTGGCCGCTTCTCGCATCCTGCCTTCCCGCTCTCGCTGCTCGCTTCGGCAACAGCCGGGATCGGCGAGGAGATCCTCTTTCGCCTGTTTTACATCTCCTTCTGGGTGTGGCTGGTATCAAGGGTGGTGCTGCGCGGCAAAGGCCAGGAGACAGTGTATATCGTCGTGGCTATTCTTTCGGGGGTGGCTTTCGCTGCGGCGCATTTGCCTTCCCTGATGTTTCTATATGGATGGCAAAGTCTGGCGCAAATTCCCGTGTTGGTGCTGGTGCAAATCTTTTTACTGAATGGTTTGATCGGGGTGCTGGCCGCTTTGAGCATGCGCAAATATGGTTTTCTGGCGGCGGTTGGCATTCATTTCTGGGCGGATGTGGTTTGGCATGTTTTGTATGGCTTGGTTTAGGCAAGTCAGCACCGGGCAAGTGTTATACTTGATTCCTGCTGTACATCTTCAAAACTGTGTGTCATTGCGAGCGGTTTTTGCGAAGCAATCTCCTGTTTTGAAGCAAATGCAAGGCGAAAACGGCCAGCAGATTGCTTGGTTGGGAAGAACACCTTCCTCGCACTGACAACTGTACGGTAGAGAATACCTGGATACGGTTCGCAGATCTTGGGAAATGGATGGTAAATGATGGCTGGAAAAACGACCAGAGGCATGCCGCAATTGACGTTGCTGGCATCACCCTGGGAAGAGTATGAATTATTGGATAGCGGCGACGGCCAAAAACTGGAACGCTTTGGACAGTACCGCCTGGTGCGTCCGGAAGTGGAAGCACTGTGGCAGCCCGCGCTGCCGGAGGCGGCCTGGAAAGACGCCAATGCCAGTTTTGTGACCCGCGACGAATTGCACGGTGGGCATTGGGTGATCAATGACCTGCCCAAACGCTGGCTGCTGTCTTACCGGGGTTTGAAGATGTGGATGCAGGCCAGCGGCTCGCGCCAGGTGGGTGTCTTTCCTGAGCAGAGCGCCCATTGGGACTGGATTGAAGAGCAGATCAAAAAAGCCAAGCGGCCGCTGCGCGTGTTGAATCTGTTTGGCTATACCGGCCTGGCCTCGCTGGCCGCCGCCCGCTCTGGAGCGCAGGTGACCCATGTGGACGCCTCGCGCAAGGTGGTAGAGTGGGGCAAGGAGAATCAGGTTTCCTCCGGCCTGGCCGATCAATCCATCCGCTGGCTGGTGGATGATGCAATCAAGTTTGTGCAGCGTGAGTCACGGCGGGATTCTTTTTATGATGGCATTATCCTGGACCCGCCCAAGTTTGGCCGCGGTCCCAAGGGTGAGGTCTGGGAATTTTACAAACTGATCCCGGAATTGCTGGATGCCTGCAAACGCATCCTGTCGCCGCAGCCGGTATTTGTGGTGATGACTGCCTACGCGGTCAAGGCCTCTTCGGTCACGCTTTTTCAGGCGATGGATGAAATGATGGCTGCGCACACGGGCAGGGTCATGGCGGGCGAGCTGGTCTTGCAGGAAAAGAGCGCCGGGCGTTATCTGCCCACTGCCATTTATGCGCGCTGGGCTGCCAAATTCAAGGCTTAACGGTTCGGGAGTGAAAAATGAGTGAGAAACCTGTGATTGTAGTGGTTGGGCCCGGGGCGATGGGCGAAGCGATGATCGCCGGTCTGCTGCGCCAGAATTTGACCGATGCAGACAAACTGCTGGCGGCCGGGCCGATTGTGGAACGGGGTGAAGAGCTGAAGCAGCGCTATGCTGTTCATGCGTATTATGAGAATGTGCCGGCGGTCAAACAGGCAGATGTGGTCATTCTTTCGGTCAAGCCGCAAAACCTGGAAGAAGTGATGGCCGAGATGCATGGCCAGATACCACAGCATGCGCTGGTGCTTTCCATTGTGGCCGGGGCGGCAATCGCCACCATCAGCCAGGGGCTGGGACATGACTGCGTGGTGCGGGCCATGCCCAACACCCCGGCCCAGATCGGCATGGGCATCACCGTCTGGACGGCATCCCCCCAGGTGTCTGAAGCCCAACGCGAACAGGCGCGCAATATCTTGCGGGCGCTGGGGGAAGAACTGTACATGAAGGAAGAACGTTACCTGGATATGGCAACCGCTCTGTCCGGCTCTGGCCCGGCTTATGCCTTTCTGTTCATGGAGTCGATGATCGACGCCGGTGTGCATCTGGGCTTTCAGCGGCGGGAAGCCGAGAAGCTGGTCATCCAGACCCTGCGCGGCTCGGTGGAATACTACGCCAGCAAGCAGGCCCATCCGGCGGCCTTGCGCAACGAGGTGACCTCCCCGGCCGGCACCTCTGCCGAGGCGCTGTACTATCTGGAGAAAGCGGGATTCCGCACGGCCATCTCGCGGGCCATCTGGGCGGCTTTTGAGCGCTCCAAGTCGCTGGGCGCTGGCAAGAAAAGCCAGCCGCCGCGCGACAAGGAATAACGATCAGGGCGTGCGTCTGCCCAATAATAAATGAAACCCGATCGGCAAGGTCAGACAACTGCACCTGCTATCGGGTTTTTCTTTGGAGAAGGAAGATGAAATGGCAAGGCAATGACGCCTGGCAGCGGGTGGCGGTGATCGGCACTTCGGGTTGCGGCAAGACCCGCATGGCGCAAAACCTGGCAGCGGTTTTGGGGCATGCACATATTGAACTGGATGCCATTCACTGGCTGCCGAACTGGCAGGAACGACCGCTGGAGCCTTTTCGCCAGCTGGTGACGGAAGCCCTTGCAGGGGATGCCTGGGTGGTGGATGGCAATTATGGCAAGGTGCGCGATATTGTCTGGGGGCGGGCCACCAGCATTGTGTGGCTGAACTATCCGCGGGTGGTGGTGCTGGGGCGCATCCTGTGGCGCACCTGGCAGCGCTGCATCCGCCGGGAGGAGTTGTTCTCTGGCAACCGCGAGACCTTTGCCACGGCCATGTTCGGCCGCGAGTCGATCATCGCCTGGTCCATGGGTACGTTTGCCAAACACCGCCGTGAATATCCGCAGCTTTTTCAACAGCCTGAATATGCCCATTTGCAGGTGGTGGAACTGCGCCAGCCGCGCCAGGCGCAGGCCTTGTTGACAGAGCTTGCCAGGAAGTGAGTTGGTCATGTGCAGAAAATATGGGATCAATCTGGTTTTGGGACTATTGCTGGCGGTGGTTGCGGCAGGCTGCGCCAGGCAAAGCGAGCCGCAGTTTGCCCTGCAACTGCTGGCTGAGGGGATGAATGCTGCCGAGGCTGGCCGTTTGCCGCTGGAGCGTTTGCCGCTGCGGGAAGAGATGCTGATCACCCTGCAGGATATTGAGGCTTATGACCCGCTGCGCCATGAACTGCGGATCACTGCGCAGGCCGCCGGTCGTTTGGATGCGCTGTTTGTGCCGATGGATGGCCTGCCTTTTGTGGTGACTGCGGGCGGCAAACGCATCTATGCCGGCGCTTTCTGGACGCCGCTTTCTTCGCTCAGTTATGACGGGGTGGCGGTGATGATCCTGCCGGGTATGGATAGTTCCAACCTGCGCTTTGAGCTGTGCTATCCGGCCGCGCCGGAGATGTTCTCTGGCAGGGATGATCGTAATCACGAGGAGATCCTGGCGGCTTTTGACGCCGCCGGAAAACTGGCAGAATGCGAAGAAACACAGCCTTCAGCCAGACGGAGAGGACAGATAAAGATGCAGCCCTGGAAGACATTATCCAAAAGAATCGTTCTGGACTTCGGAAAATTTCTGCGGGTGGAGCAGCACGCGGTGGAGTTGCACGATGGGCGGGTGATCGCCGACTGGCCCTGGCTGGTGACGCCGGACTTTGTGAATGTGGTGGCGGTTACGGATGCGGGGCGGTTCCTGTGCTTTCGCCAGACCAAGTATGCCGTGGCAGGGGAGACCCTGGCCCCGGTGGGCGGTTACCTGGAGCCAGGCGAAGAACCGCTGGCCGCCGCACAGCGCGAGCTGCTGGAGGAAACCGGCTATGCCGCCGGGACGTGGCATGCGCTGGGCAGCTATTGGGTGGACGCCAACCGCGGCGCCGGCCGAGCGCATTTGTTTCTGGCATTGGGTGCATACGAAGCAGTCGAGCCGCAAGCCGATGACCTGGAGGAGATGGAGCTGGTCTTGATGGACGCCGCCGCCGTGGGTGAGGCCCTGGACGCGGGGGGCTTCAAAGTGGTGCCCTGGGCGGCGGCGGTGGCCCTGGCGCTGCGGAGGTTGGGGGAGTGAGAACGGAAATTTAGTTTATTCCTTGCTCCAATAATCCGCCAACATTTCTACCTGGTCCGGATTTCTACGCAAAGCAACATGCAACCGTGTTGAAAACCGACTAAGCGCCCGCTTTACGCTTCTTGGAATTGCTTGGTAGTCAAAAGACACCGCATGTGCAACCATTCCCCGGTTTTTGGTATTGACAAGCCGCCAGGACTCACTATAATAGAAGTATAATTATTTTCTAAAGTGTAGAAAATAATTATCCATTCCCAAAGGCCGAAATGAGCCAATGAACTCACAATTATCTGGCAGCAATATCAATTCCATCAAAGCGCATAATATTCAGGTCGTCTTGCTCAGCTTGCTGAACAACCTCTGTCTTTCGCGGGTGCAGTTGGCCAAACGCACCGGACTGTCCAATACGACCATCACCAACCTGGTGGCTGAGCTGATGGAGCAGGGCATCATCGTGGAGGAGTGCGAGGCGGCCCGGGACAAGACAGGCCTGCGGCCAGTGGGCCGGCCGCGCACCGGCATCCGCCTGGAGCCCAATGCGCGCTTTGTGGTGGGTGTGCACATCGGCATTGGCACTTTCCGCGTGGCGCTGACCAATCTGCGGGATGAGATCATCGATTACCGGGTGCATGAATTTGATGTCAAACATCCAGCCCGGGACGTTCTGGAGCAGATCGTCTCCGCTGTGGAGGCTTTGATTGACGAGAGCGGTGTGGCGCGCGAGCGGCTGCTGGGGGTGGGTGTGGGCGCTTCGGGTCTGGTCGATTTTCAGGCCGGGGTCAACATTCTGGCGACCAATCTGGGCTGGCACGATGTCTCTTTGCGGGACATTCTGCAGGCGCAACTGGGTCTGCCGGTGGTGGTGGATAACAATGTGCGCACCATGGCCATTGTGGAGACGTATTTCGGCGCAGGGCGCAATTCCAGTTCGTTGGTCTTTGTTTACGGGCGCATGGGTGTGGGCGCTGGCCTGACCTTTAACGGCGAGGTGTACCGCGGCAATGCCATGGGGGCCGGCGAGATCGGGCATATCATCATGACTCTGTGCAATGGCGAGCTTTGCCACTGCGGCAACCGGGGCTGCTTGGAGACGCTGGTTTCAGAAACCGTCATCCTGCGCCGTGCGGCAGACATCGCCGCTCAAAATCCGGATGGCATTCTGGCGCAAACCATGCGGGCTCATGCAAACGAGCCGCGCATTGAGCAGGTGTTCATGGCGGGGCGGCAGGGTGATCTGGCTGTGCAGGGTATGCTGGCCGAGGTGGGCCAATACCTGGGTCTGGCGCTGGTCAATGTGGTCAATCTTTTCAATCCGGAATTGATCCTGCTGGGCGGCATTTTTTGCCAGGGGCAGGATTTTTTCCTTGAACCAGCCATTGAAACTGTGCGCAAATTATCGTTTGGCGGCATGGGCCAAAAAGTGAACATTCAGCCCACCGGCTTTGGCTGGAAGGCGGGCGTGCTTGGGGCGGCCGCCCTGGCGCTGGTTAATTTCTTCTATCAGGTTGAAACTTCATGAAATCTTATCGGATTGGTTTTGTTCCTTTGGTGCGCACGACATTTGATGTTCCCTTCGCTGAGGAGATGATCCGTCAGGCGCGGGAATTGCTGCTGGTGGGCGGGTTTGAACTGGTCGAGCCGCCCCAGGCGGTGACGGATGTGGATGCCGCCCGGGATGTGGCGCGTGATCTGGCCAACCAGGCGGTGGACTTGCTGCTCATCTTCCAGGCCACCTTTGCCGACAGCAGCATGGCGGTGGAACTGGTTGAGGCCGTTCAGGCGCCGGTCTTTTTGTGGGCGGTTCCCGAACCCTGGACGGGCGGCCGGCTGCGGCTCAATTCATTATGCGGGATCAACCTGACCGGCCATGCGCTCACCCTGCGCCATCACCGTTACGGGTATGCTTACTGCCATCCGCAGGATGCGGCGGTGCTGGACAAGATACGCCCTCTGGCGGCCGCCGGGCAATTGCGCCGCCGCTTGCAGTCTGCCTGGCTGGGCGTGGTGGGTGAGCACCCGCAAGGCTTTGATTCCTGCCGTCTGGATGAGGACGGGTTGAAGGACATGTTCGGGGTGCAGATCGAGCGCATTACGCTGGATGAGGTCTTTGCCCGCGCCCGCGGCGCGGCGGCCCCGCTGATTGACTCGATCCGCGTTGCGCTGGATGCCCGCCTGGATAATCTGGCCGAGCTGGAACAGGCTCCTTTGCGGGGCAGTTTGAGCGTATACCATGCGCTGAAAGAGATCGCCCTGGAAAAAGAGTTGGATGGTCTGGCTGTGCGCTGCTGGCCGGACTTTTTCACCGAGCTGGACTGCGCCGCGTGCGGAGCGATGTCGATGCTCAGCGACGGGTTTGGCGGCACAAGGCCCATCCCTTGCGGTTGTGAGGCGGACATCAACGGCACGCTGACCCAATTGATCCTGCAGTGGCTGGCGGACGCCCCGGCCTTTGGCACCGACATGGTGGGCGTGGACGTGGAAACCAACCGGGTGGCCCTGTGGCACTGCGGCCTGGCGCCGCTTTCGATGGCTGACCCGGCTGCCCAGCCGCGCGGCACCATTCATTCCAATCGCAACAAACCGTTGTTGATGGATTTTCCGCTTAAACCAGGTGAGGTGACCGTGGCGCGCATCAGCCAGGCCTCTGGCAGCTTGAGCCTGGTGGCAGGCAGGGGAGAGATCCTGGCAGAACCCAAGCCCTTCAGCGGCACTGCCGGGGTGTTGAAACTGGAATGCCGGGCCGAAGAATTCCTGGATCTGTTAATGCGCCAGGGCCTTGAACATCATGTTTCATTGACCTATGGAAACTATCTTGAAGAATTGCAGGCATTTGCAGAATTAATCCATTTGCCAGTTATCCGGATGTAAAAAGGAGGTGATTTGACGAGAGAAGAAATAAAGCATGGTTCACCAAATGAGAAACTGAATGTTTCGAAAACTTTCTTAGCCAATTCTTGAGGAGAAAAAAATGAAAGTAACCAAGTTGTTTGTCTTGTTTTTGGTCGTCGCCATGGTTCTGGGCGCTTGCGCTCCCAAGCCGGAAGCTCCGGCTCCTGTTGCACCACCACCTGCGACTGAGGCTCCCAAGCCTACCGCAGTTGTGGAAGAGCCTGCACCTGTTGAAGAGGTGATGGAACCGGTCACCCTGCGTTTCACCTACTATGCCGATGGCGTGGAAGCTGAGAAGATGCAGCCCCTGCTGGATAAATTCATGGCAGCCAATTCCTATATCACTGTGCTGCTGGATGTGGTGCCCTACAAGACCATCGATGAACAATTGCCCGTTCAGGTGGAAACTGGTGAAGGCCCCGACCTGGCCCGCATCACCAACTTCGGTGCTTATAAAGGTAAATTGCTGGACCTGCGCCCTCTGATGGCCGATGCTGCTTATTATGAAGCGAACTTCCCCATGCCCATTCTGGAAGCCATTGGTTACGGTGGTTACCCGGATGCTCTGACCATCACCGGCCCGTATGTGAACAAGACCCTCTTCGATCAGGCTGGCATTGAGATCCCTGGCGAAGGCACCACCTGGCAAGAATGGACCGAGATCACCAAGCAGGTTGCCGATGCCACTGAGGTGCAGTATGCCATTTCGATCGACCGCACCGGTCACCGCTTTGCTGGCCCGGCGATGAGCATGGGCGCCCAGTTGACCGATGCTGAAGGCAACTTCACCGTGGACACCCCCGGTTTCCGCACCTTTGCCGAACTGGTGAAAAGCTGGCATGATACCGGTTTGACCCCCATCGAAGTCTGGTTGAGCGCTGAACCGGTGAACAGCTGTATTGGCCCGTTCAAATCCGGCCAACTGGTGATGTGCATGTCCGGCTCCTGGCAGGTCAATGGCCTGGTGGCCGATGTTGGCGATGCCTTCGACTGGGTGGTGGTTCCCAACCCGACAGGCCCTGGCGGCTCAACCGGTATTGCCGGTGGTTCGGCTGTGGTCGCCTTTGCTGGCACCAAGCACCCCGCAGAAGTTGCCAAACTGGTTGAGTTCCTGATCCAGGCTGAGAACTACAGTGAATTTTCGGCGGGCACCTTGGCTTTGCCAGCCCAGAGCACCGTGGCTGCGCAGGGCGTTGCCTTCGCCACCGATAACCCGCTGGTGCTGGAAGCGCTCAGCGCCTACACAGCCGAAGTTTCCAAGCTCCAGGATCAGGCAGTTGGCTTGAATGTACACCCGTATGCCTTCGCATACTATCGCAACAGCGCCAACCGCATTGCCCAGTACCTGAGTGCAGAATTGACCCTTGATGAAATGCTTGTCAATCTCCAGGCGGATATTGACAGCGCCATCGCAGAAGCCCAGAAGTAACCGTCATTCGTAAGGGCGTACGGGCTGAATGGCCCGTACGCCCTGGATCTATGGAGGTAGGCTGTGTCCATCTTCAATGGCCTTGCACGCTTCAAGAAAATTGTCAATCAGGCGTTCAGTGTGTTTTACGACAGACTGATCTGGGTTTTTGACCTGATCCTTGCCCCTGTGCAGAATATCATTGGCATTAAGCGGATGCCCTATTTTTTTGTGCTGCCCAACCTGCTTATCTTTGGAATCTTTATTCTCTTTCCGATGTTGTTGAATTTTGTGTATGCCTTCACCGGCGGCGCGGAGTTCTTCCCGGAGCGGCGGCCATGGGTGGGGACAGCGAATTTCGAGCGCTTGCTCGCATGCAAAGATTACCTCAACCCCAATTCCTGCACCGAGGACTTGTTCTGGCGGGCGATCAATAACACCATCTGGTATGTGATCTTTCAGGTGGGTTTGATGGTGTTATTCTCTCTGATCACGGCCTTGATCCTGAATCGCAAGCTCAAGGCCCGCGGCTTTTTCCGCTCGGTGTTTTTCTACCCGGTTCTGCTTTCCCCGATCGTTGTGGCGCTGATCTGGAAATGGATCCTGCAGGAGAACGGCTTGTTCAATGGTGTTTTGGTTAACCTGGGGTACGCCAAGATCCCCTTCCTGGTGAATGCCCGCTGGGCGCAGTTCTGGACGATCATGATCAGCATCTGGGCTTTCATGGGCTTTTATACCCTCATCCTGCTGGCCGGTTTACAGTCCATCCCGGCAGACCTGTATGAAGCCGCTTCGATTGATGGCGCCAATAATTGGCAGTCTTTTTCCAGGATCACCATGCCGCTGCTGATGCCGATCATGGTGGTGGTGCTGGTACTCTCGCTGATCCGGGCGGTGCAGGTGTTTGATATCGTGTTCGCCTTCACTGGTGGCGGGCCGGGAACTGCCACTTTGTACCTGGTGCAATATATCTACAGTTACGGTTTTTCCAGCCCCAACAAGCAATTTGGCCTGGCGGCCGCAGCTTCCTTGTTGATGGCCAGCGTACTCATCGTGTTGACCGTGATCCAGTTGTCATTCCGGCGTGAGGAGAATTGACATGGGTAACTTAATGGATTTCCTGACCCGAAAACGAGGAAAAAAGCGATTGACCTGGAGTGACGGACTTTCGTATCTTTACCTTCTGCTGGGCGTGATCATCATGTTTGGCCCGATTGTGTGGCTGATCCTGTCGTCATTCAAAACCCCCGGGGAAATCGTCAAGTTCCCGCCGCGCTTCCTGCCCTACCAGCAGGAAACGGTGCTGGTGGAAGGGTACGAAGAACCGCTGCCATTGTATGATGTGACCATGGAGGATGGTTCTGTGCAAACCCTGGCGCAGGTGCGCCGGGTTGGCCTGGAAGCGCAACTGGTAGACCCGGTCAATCCGGGCGAGTTGGTCAAGGTCAATATCAATGCCCGCCAGCCGGTCGAAAAAGTGTTCTTTGGCCTGGACAATTACACCAAGGGCATCAGCAGCTTTAATTTTGGCCGGTATTTGTGGAACAGCATCGTGGTAACCGTGGTTGCCACCCTGTTGACCCTGCTGGTGAACAGCATGGCAGCTTTTGCTTTGAGCAAATACAAATTCCCGGGGCGGCAGGCGATCTTCATGGTGATGATCAGCACCCTGATGGTGCCTCTGTCTGTGGTGCTGGTGCCAGTCTTTCTGGTCATCACCAATGTGGGATGGAACAACAACTTGCTGGGTATTATTGTGCCGGCGGCAGCCACGCCAACCGGTGTTTTCCTGCTGCGTCAGTATATGCTCACCATCCCGGACGAGTTGATCGACGCAGCCCGCATTGATGGGGCCAGTGAGTGGCGCATCTATGCCCAGGTGATCCTGCCCTTGGCCAAGCCGGCTCTGGCAGTGTTGACCATCTTCTCGGTGATGTGGCGCTGGAATGACTTTCTCTGGCCGTTGATCGTGCTCAGCCGCAGCGAGTTCTTCACCCTGCAGGTGGGCCTGGCATCCTTCCAGGGCGAGTTGAACGTGCAATGGAATTTGATCCTGGCCATGACGGTGCTCACCTTGCTGCCGATCACGGTGGTCTTTGCAATGCTGCAAAAATATATCACTACCGGGATTGCCACCACTGGCATGAAGTGAAAACTTGATGGAAGGGTTGATAACAGGTTGAATGAGCTATGATATTGCATCATGAGGGTATCATCCTGCAAAAGGGATATGAAGCGCTGGAGTCCTTCGCGCTCAAGGAACAAACCCCAAACCGGGCTGTGTTCAGCACGCTGACCGGGGATGTGGAGGTTGCCGGTTTTGCCAGCGGCATATTGCGCCTGAGGATTCCGGCTGCGCATAGCCAGCCGGACTATGGCATTCTTTCCACCGCGGCCGAAGACCTGGCGCTTCATGTCACCAGTATCGCCGGCGGCTACCGCATTGAATGTGGCCCGGCGGCTTTGGAGCTGGTGAACGGGCCGATGCGCCTGCGCTTTTTCCAGGGCCAGAAATTGTTGCTGCAATCCGTGACCGACCGTACCATTGAGGGGCAGCTGCGCTTTTCGCCTTTTGCCCGGCGTGGCGACTCCTGGCTGGTGGCGCTGGCATTGGGCAATAGCGAACCGGTCTATGGTCTGGGGGAAAAGTGGGCCGCACTTAACCGGCGCGGCCAACTGATCCATAACTGGAATGAGGATGCCACCACCCTTAACTCGGAGCTGTCTTATAAAAACACGCCTTTTGCGTGGAGCCCGGATGGCTGGGGGCTTTTCGTGCATACCCCCTCAAAGGTGACGCATGGCGTTGGATATCCGCAGTGGTCGCATCGCAGTTACATTCTGCAGGTGTTTGATGATGAACTGGATCTGTTCTTCATGGCCGCCGAAACCCCGGCAAAGATGCTGGAGAGGTATACCCACCTGACCGGCCGGGCAGCCTTGCCGCCGCGCTGGAGCTATGGCATGTGGATGTCGCGGGCGTATTACCGCACGGCTGAAGTTGCCCTGGAAGTGGCGGAAAAAATGAGGGAGCACCGCATTCCTTGCGATGTGCTGCTGCTGGACGGCCGCGCCTGGCACACCATGGAAGACCGTTTTGACTTCCGCTGGGACCCGGCCCGTTACCCTGACCCGGCGGGATTTGTGCAGAAATTGCGCAGTCTTGGCATCCGCCTGAATCTGTGGGAGTATTCCTATCTATCAACGCGTAATCCCCTGTTCAACGAACTGGCAGAAAAAGGGTTTTTTCTTAAAAATCCGGACGGTACGCCTTATATTCACCGCTGGTTCCCCTGGCCTTATGACAAGAGCTGGCCGCATTTGATGCCCAGCGGGATCATTGATTTCACCAACCCGGAGGCCTATGCCTGGTTCCGTGACCAGCACAAGGCGTTGTTCGATATCGGGGTGAGTGTGATGAAGACCGATTATGGGGAGGCCGTTCCCGAAGATGTGGTGGCCTTCAATGGCGACCGTGGCAAGCGGTTGCACAACATCTACACCCATTTGTACAACCGCTGCGTGTATGAGGCGGCTGAACTGTACAGCCAGGATGAGCCGATGGTGTGGGGGCGGGCGTCCTGGGCAGGCGGGCAGCGTTACCCGATGCAGTGGGGCGGTGACCCACAGTCCGACTGGGAAGGATTGGCAGCCTGCATTCGCGGCGGCCAGGCCTGGGGTATGAGCGGCGGTCCCTTTTATGCCCACGACATTGGCGGATTTGCCATCGGCAACCCTTCGCCGGAACTGTATGTGCGCTGGGCGCAGGCCGGCGTGATGGCTTCACACACCCGATTCCACGGGCTGGGAGAGCGCGAGCCCTGGGTGTACGGTGAAGAAGCGGAAGAAATCGTGCGCAAGTGGCTGGCGTGGCGATACCAGTTGATCCCGTACCTGCAGGGCTGTGCATTGCAGGCAAGCCAGGCCGGCATACCGGTGATGCGTTCGATGGTGCTGGCTTTCCCGGAAGAGCGCCTGGCCTGGCAATTTGAACAACAATACATGCTGGGCGATGCTTTGCTGGTCGCCCCGGTGGTAGTGCCGGGCGGAAGGGTGCGCTACTACCTGCCAGCGGGACGCTGGTTTGATGTGTGGAATCAAACCTGGGTGGAAGGCGGCCGGATGTTCGAGCAGGAAGTTCCGCTGGAATATATTCCCGTCTTTGGCCGCGAGGGCGCCATTCTTCCCCTGGGGCCGGCGGTGCAGCACACCGGTGAACTCAGACCCGATCTGGATGTTGAACAGGTCTGGGTGTTTGGAACAGCCCAACAGGGCATGCAGCTGCCAGGTTTGAACGTGGAGGTTTCATCTGACGGCGGATTGGTCAATTTACCGCCAGATGTCAATATTATCGTAAAGTAGAAGGAGTGAACCATGCAATTTTTTCTGGATAGTGCTCAAATAGATGAGATTCAATATGCCCTGGATGCCTTTGACATTGATGGGGTCACCACCAATCCGCGCCATGTGCAGGTTTCGGGCAAGCCTTTCCTGACTGTGATCCGCGAGATCGCCAAACTGGTGGAGGGCACCGACAAGACCGTTTCGGTGGAAGTTAATCCGCATTTCATGACCTATGATGAGATCATGCCCGAGGCAGAAAAACTGGCCGCCATCTCGCCCAATTTTGTCATCAAACTGCAATGTGTGGAACCGGCCTTCAAGGCCATTGAAGCACTGGCGAAGAAGGATATTCGCGTCAACTGTACGCTGATCTTCTCGGCCATGCAGGCTTTGCAGGCAATGCGTTCTGGAGCTTATTACATCTCCCCCTTCATTGGCTGGAAGGAAACCAACGGCGAGGATATTAAAGGTTTTGTCAGTGATGTGGTCACGATACGCGATACCTACGGTTTTGACTCGGAGATCATCGTGGCTGCGGTACGCAACGCCCGCCAGATCGTCGACGCAGCCGTGCTGGGAGCGGACATTGTTACAGCTGGCCTGTCCGTGTATCAGGAAGGATTCCACCACCCTTTCACCGATGAAGGCATTCGAAAATTCACCCAATTCTGGGATGCCACGCCCTACGAATAGACCCTGACGAGGTGCGCATTGGAAACAACAACGGCTGCGGAAGAAAAACTGAGCTTTTGGCGCAAGATTGGCTATGGTGTGGGAGATATCTATGGCGGCGGTTATGCCGTCATCCTCAGCTTCTATTACCTGATCTTCCTGACCGATGTGGTGCGGCTCAACCCGGCCCTTGCCGGGACGGTGATCCTGATTAGCAAAGTCTATGATGCCATCACCGATCCCTTCGAGGGTGTCATCTCGGATCGCACTCGTACCAGATTGGGACGACGGCGGCCTTACCTGCTGGCCGGCATTCCGCTCATTTTTCTGACTTTCTTTGGCCTGTTTTACCCGGTCAATTTTGCAGAGGAAACCAGCCGTTTCATCTTTGTCATGGGAACCTACCTGTTGTTTTCGACCGTGGTCAGCATTGTGATGCTTAACTACAACGCCCTGCAATCGGAATTGAGCCTGAATTATAACGAACGCACGGCGCTCAGTTCGGCGCGCATTTTCTTCTCGGCGATTTCGGCGATTGTGTGTGCCCTGGTGCCGATGGAAATCGTCAAAGCTTATCCAGATGTGCGCCAGGGATATATCGTGATGGGGCTGGTGATGGGCGTTTTCTTTGCTCTGCCTTTCATTTTCACCTTTTTGTCGGTGAAGGAACGCAAGGAATTTCAAAAGCCGCCAGAAAAATTCAACCTGCGTGACTCGCTTATCGAGCCGTTCCGCATGCGCTCTTTTGTGATCGTCCTGTTGATGTTTGCCCTGGCTTCTGTGGCTGCCGATGCGGTGTCCAGCATTATGGTGTATTTTATGAAATACCATATGGGGCGGGGCAATGAAGCCAACTATGTGGCTGGGACGATGCTGGCCTTTCAGGTGGTGGCGCTGGCCTTCTTCACCGGCTATGCCCGCCGCACGAGCAAACGCCAGTCCTTCATCACCGGCGTGGGCATCTGGCTGGTGGCCATGTTGTTCAGCATCTTTCTCGGACCGCAGATCCCCGGCTTTCTGGTTTATATTTTTGCCGCCTTTGTTGGCTTTGGGCTGGGTGGGTATTACGTTTCGATCTATTCCATCTTTCCCGACCTGCCGGATGTGGACGAATTGCGCACAGGCGAACGCCGTGAAGGAGTTTTTGGTGCCTTGATCACTCTGGTGCGCAAGTCCAGCGGGGCGTTTGGGATATTCATCGTCTCGAATATCCTGGCCCGCACCGGCTATGTCCGACCTGTGGCCGAGGTGGTGAACGGTGCTACCAGACTGATTGACCAATCCCAGCCGGCCGGATTTATGCTGGCCTTGCGCATCCTGTTTGTCATTGTCCCCCTGGTTTTGCTCGGTCTGGCGATCTTTTTTGCCGCTCGCCTGCCGATCACCCCGGAGACTCATGCCCGGCTGGGGAACTTTTTGTCAGCGCGGCGGGCGAACCCGCAGCTTACCCTGGAATTACAGGCCGAAGAAACAGAATTAAAGAAACTGCTGATTTGACCTGATCAATCTTCATAAAGGAGTTAATCAAATGAAAAAAGGTATTTTGTTGCATGAAAAAACAGATGATGTCGGCGTGGCAGTTATGGATTTGACTGCCGGCGAAGAGATCAATGTGGTCACCCTGGAAGGCGATGAAGTCAAGGTCATCAAAATGGTGACGGATGTGCCGTTAGGGCACAAGGTTGCCATGACAGATCTGGCAGTTGACAAGCACGTCATTGAATATGGCCGCGCCATTGGTTCTGTATCGGCTGCCATTAAAGCCGGTGAACATGTTCATATCCATAATATCAAAAGTTTGCGCTGGGCCGCCAGCACAACCAACGTTCTGTAAGAGCTGGAGGACCCATGACTACCTATCAAGAACTGACTTTGACTGGCTATCGCCGCGAGAACGGGCGGGTTGGCATTCGCAATCATGTGTTGATCCTGTCGGTGGATGACATTTCCAATGCCGCGGTTGAGGGCGTAACCAATTTGATTCGCGGTACCACTTCTCTGTTGCACCCGTATGGCCGCCTGCAATTTGGCGAAGACCTGCATTTGACATTTGACACCCTGATCGGCACCGGTCGAAACCCGAATGTGGCGGCTGTGGTGGTGATCGGTATTGAGCCGAAATGGACGGATGTTGTGGTGAAGGGCATTGCCGAAACCGGCAAACCGGTTGCCGGTTTCAGCATTGAGCGCTATGGTGACCTGAAGACGATCGAGATGGCTGCCCGCAAGGCCAAGGAATTTGTGCATTTCGCTTCCGAACTGCCGCGTGTGCCGGTCAAATGGGAGGAACTTTTGGTTTCCACCAAGTGCGGTGAATCAGACACTACCAGCGGGCTGGCTTCCAACCCAACCGTGGGGCGGGTTTTCGAACGCCTGGAAAAGAATGGCAACACACTGATCTTTGGCGAGACCACCGAAGTGACGGGCGCTGAAGACAAGATCATGGAACAGTGTGCCACCCCGGAAATTGCTGCCCAGTTCAAGGCTGCCTTTGATGATTATCAGGAACTGGTCGAGTCGCAGGGCGTCAGCCTGCTGGGCACCCAGCCAACCGAGGGCAACATCCGCGGCGGTCTCTCGACGATCGAGGAGAAGGCGCTGGGAAACGTGGAGAAGATGGGCCGCTGCACGGTGGCTTCCTTCCTCAAACCAGCCGAGGCACCCAAAAGCCCCGGACTGCACTTCATGGATTCCTCCAGCGCGGCGGCCGAGATGGTTACGCTGTGCTGCGCCGCCGGGGCAGTGGTGCATTTGTTCACTACCGGTCAGGGCAATATCATTGGCAACAAGATCACGCCCGTGATCAAGTTGTCTGCCAACCCGTTGACAGTGCAAACCATGTCCGAGCACATTGATGTTGATCTTTCGGGCCTGCTGCGCTTTGAATACAACCTGGATGGGGCAGCCGACCGCACCATGGAGATGATAGCCCACACGGTCAATGGCCGTCTGACCAGCGCCGAGGCTCTGCACCACGATGAGTTTGTGATCACCAAACTGTATCGCAGCGCCTGACCTGGAACTGTGCTGATCCTGCCAGCCAGCCTGCCGGCGGGATGATAGACAACCGCTTCGGCGGTTATTACGTGAACCAAGGGGTACAAAGGCAAGCGGTTTCTACTTCCTTTGTATCCCTTATTCAACCGCCTTGTCTGATGGCAATGGCAAGATAGAAAAGAAACATATTGATACAGGGTAAAGCGTATTTATGGCATCATTCTTTCAGGAATGGAAAAAGATCGGCGAGGAATTTACCCTGGCCAAAGCCGGGTTGCATTTGGTGCTGGGCGTCGCCATTGCCAGTCGTTTCCTTCACAGTTTGATTGGCAGTCCCCTTTTGAAGACTTCCGTCAGCGAGATTTTGGTGGCGGTTGTGCTGGGTTTATATTTGCGTAATGCGCTGGGACTCGGTGAAAGCCTGAAAGCAGGCATCAAGTTTTCCATTCAGCGCGTACTGCGTTTTGGCATTGTTCTGCTTGGATTACGTTTAAGTTTACAGGATGTAGCAGCCACGGGCGGCAGGGCTTTGATCCTGGTGACGATTTGCATCACAGTAGCCCTTTCTTTAGCTATTTTGGCCGGGCGGTTGTTCAAGGTACCGCCCCGCCTGGCGGCACTGATCGGCGTAGGGACGGCCATCTGCGGCAACACGGCCATTGTGGCAACCGCCCCGGTGCTGGAGGCCGATGAAGAAGAAGTGAGTTTTGCAGTGGCAACCATCACCCTGTTTGGTTTGCTGGCGGTGCTGGTGTATCCGTTCATCGGCCATTTGCTGGTGTTGTCTGACCGGGCTTTTGGCCTTTGGGCTGGTACGGCTGTGAATGATACATCGCAGGTGGTGGCGGTTGGCGCAATTTTCAGCGAAGCCGCCCTGGATGTGGCAACTGTGGTTAAATTAACGCGCAATACCCTGATGGCGCCGCTCATTGTCCTGTTTGGTTTGTTTTATTCGCGAGGTCTCAAGAGAGAGATGAGCGACAAGGCCGCCCAGGCAGCGCGCCTCGATTGGCGCAAGCTGGTGCCTGGTTTTGTGATCGGGTTTTTGATCCTGTCTCTGGTTCGTACCCTGGGGGTGGCGCTGGGCTTTCTGCCGCAAAGTCTTTCCAATCCCGGCAATCTGCATTTTGCGGCCTCGGCCTTGAAATTCCTGGACCAGGTTTCCAAGTTTGCCATTCTCATGGCGCTGGCCGGGGTGGGCTTGAACACCGACCTTGGCAGTTTGCGGCGGATCGGTTTCAAACCTTTGATTGTCGGTACCTGCGTGGCCGTTGTTCTGGCAGTCTTCAGTCTGGGCTTGATCTTGTTAACCCCGCTGGGTGGATAGAAGATGCAATTTCAAATTCCTTACGGAAAAACGCATTTGTCATTTCATCTTTCGGATGAGAGACAGGTAGACTGGATCGAGCCGCCGCAAGTTCCACCGGCCCCGGACGCGTTGGGGCAGGTGCGCAGGGCTCTGGAATCACCGCTGGGTGGTTTTGATTGGGGCGATGTGCACCAACCAAATTCAGTGGCGATTGCCGTCAATGACAAAACCCGCCCGGTACCGCACGACTTGCTCTTGCCGCCTCTGCTGGCGCAGCTTGCCAGCCTGGGGATCACTGACTCGGCGATCACTTTCTTTGTGGCAGTGGGCACGCATCTGCCGATGGATGCGGGAGAGTTTGCGGCTATTCTGCCAGCAGAAATCCTGGAGCGCTACCGGGTGGTCTCGCATGATTCAGAAAATCCCGAAACGTTGACCTTTTTGGGCCAAACCTCGCGTCATACACCGGTGTGGGTTAACCAGGCATTCTTTCAATCCACACTCAAGATCGTGGTGGGCAATATTGAGCCGCACCAGTTCGCCGGTTTTTCGGGCGGGGTCAAGACCGCCGCGGTTGGTCTGGGAGGTTTGGAGAGCATTAACCGTAATCACGCCTTGATGATCCATCCGGATTCGCAGTTGGGCGCGTATGAACCCAACCCGGTCCGCCAGGACGTGGAGGAAATGGGAGAGCTGATCGGCATCCAGCTGGCGCTGAATGCCATCCTGAATCAGGACAGACAGATCGTGCATGTTCTGGCCGGTGAACCGCGAGCAGTGATGCAGGCTGGCGTACCGCTATCCCGGCAGGTTTGCCAGATTGGTGTGTCGGAGCGGTATGGGCTGATGATTGTTTCCCCTGGCGGTCATCCCAAAGATATTAATGTCTATCAGGCGCAGAAGGGTCTGGCGCATGCTGCCCAGGTTATTCAGCCGGGAGGGACGATCATCCTTGCGGCAGCTTGTCCGGAAGGCGCTGGCAGCCCGCATTATGAAAGCTGGATGATCGGCAAGTCATCACATCAAGAGGTGATGGATCGTTTCCATGCCGAAGGCTTTCGGGTCGGCCCGCACAAGGCGTATCTGATTGCGCGTGATGCTTCCAAAGCACATCTGGTTTTCTGCTCGGATATGGATGCTTCCTGCGCCCGCGCCCTGCTGCTCAATCCGGCAAGCGACCTGCAAGCAGCTGTGGATCGTGCGCTGCAAAATGTGCCGCCCGGAGACCGGATTGGCATCTTGCCGCATGCTTCATCTACCATACCTTATCTTGTTGAGTGAAATCTGCCATGCAATTTACCAGTGAAGAACACGAAAAAAAATTGACCCTCATGCGAGCCTTGCTTGACCAGCATGAGGTGGATGGTTTGTTGCTGCGCCGGGTGAGCAGTTTTGCCTGGGCGACTTGCGGGGCTTCCTCCTATGTGAATACAGCCACCAGCGAGGGCGCGGCTTCGTTGGTGATCACGCGGGAACATGCTTACCTGATCACAAACAATATTGAAGCTGTGCGCCTTCAGGAAGAAAGCCGCCTGGCTGAGCAGGGCTGGGAATTTCGGGTTGCACATTGGACCAGCCCGCTGGCGGAATTGGAAAAGCTTGCCGCCGGGCTGCGGTTGATTGCAGACGTGCCTTTT
>JAGVAB010000090.1 GCA_020060485.1 Anaerolineales bacterium | reverse complement strand
GAAAACCTGGCGATATACGCAAACCAGGGCTTATTTGGCCTGTAATTTGGCGTCATCATTAAGATAAGGGAACTGCAAATTAACTTTGAGAAGGCCATGTGAATCAACCTGCGCGTCTTTGTTGGCCGGTTTACATTCTGGTACAATAGCATTTATCGCATCCGGGCAGGTTGTTTTTTCCGGGGCGGTTTATCTTTCAGTGACATACGGCGGCTGCATCCATCAGCCCGCACAATAGAGAAGGAGACTCGTATGAGTGAAGCTGTAAAAGCTGAGCTTATTCAGCGGCTGGAAAACAAGACCGCAGTGATTGCCATCCTGGGTTTGGGCTATGTTGGCCTGCCGTTGGCAACCGTTTTTGCCAATTCCGGTTTCAAAGTGATTGGCATTGATCCGATCGAAGAGAAAGTGAACATCCTGAACAGGGGCGAGAGCTATATTCAGGATGTTCCTACTGAAGATGTCGCCCGGCTGGTCAAGGCGGGCAGGCTTTCGGCGACCACGGATTATTCCGTTTTGCGGGATGTGGACGCGGTCAGTATCTGCGTGCCCACGCCGCTACGCAAGACCGGTGACCCCGATCTGTCCTTCATCGTTTCGGCTACCGAATCGCTGGCTCCATATCTTCATCGCGGCATGGTGGTGGTGCTCGAGTCAAGCACCTACCCCGGCACCACCCGGGAAATGGTCTTGCCGCATTTGGAAGAGACGAGCGGTTTGCAGGTGTGCGATGATTTCTTCCTGGCATTTTCACCGGAGAGGGTTGACCCGGGCCGGGAAGACTGGACCACGATCAACACCCCAAAGGTGCTGGGCGGCATTTCCAGTTCCTGTACCGAGGTGGCTGCCGCCTGGTATGCCCAGGCATTGGACAAGATCGTGCCGGTTTCATCGGCTGAAGTAGCCGAGATGGCAAAGCTGCTGGAGAATACCTTCCGCATGATCAACATTGCCATGGTCAACGAGCTGGCCATCATGTGTGATCGCCTGGATGTGGATGTGTGGGAAGTGATTGAAGCTGCCGCAACCAAACCTTTTGGCTTCATGCGTTTCAATCCTGGCCCCGGGCTGGGCGGGCACTGCATTCCCATCGATCCGCTGTATCTTTCCTGGAAGCTGAAATCGCTTAATTACAATGCCCGTTTCATCAATCTTGCCTCCGAGATCAATACCGCCATGCCGCGTTTCTCGGTTGGTCTGGTGCAAGACGCCCTCAATGAACATGGCAAGCCGGTCAAGGGGAGTCGAGTTCTGGTGCTGGGGGCTGCCTACAAACCCAATGTGGACGATATCCGTGAGTCCCCGGCCCTGGATGTGATCGGCCTGCTGTATCAGAAGGGCGCCCGCGTCAGTTATCATGATCCTTACATTCCCCATATCTCGCATGACGATTGGCAAATGGACGCCGTGCCGGACATGATGCAAGCCGTGGCTGAGGCAGACTGCGTGGTCATCATCACCAATCATCGTGATTATGATTATGATGCCATTCTTGAGAAGGCAGCCGTGATCGTGGACACGCGCAACGCGCTCGGCAGCAAAGGACTCAATCACCCCAAAGTGGTGAGGCTGTAATGGCAAATTATCTGGTGACCGGCGCAGCCGGTTTTATTGCTTCCAGGGTCAGCGAACTGCTGCTGGAGGAAGGTCACAGCGTGGTTGGGGTGGATAACATCAACGATGCTTACGATGTGCGCCTCAAGCAATGGCGTCTGGCGCGTTTGCAGGTGCGGCCGGGGTTTTCCTTCGCCCACCAGGATATTTGCGACATGCCCGCCCTGGAGCAGCTTGCACAGACGCATGGCGCGTTTGATGCGGTCATCAATCTGGCTGCCCGGGCCGGGGTGCGTTACAGCGTTGCCAATCCCTGGGCCTATCTGGACGCCAATACCAAAGGCGCATTAAACCTGCTGGAACTATGCCGCCGTTACGGCATCCCCAAATTCGTTCTGGCTTCCACCTCCAGCATTTATGGCGCTAACCCGCCGTTGCCCACTCCGGAAGATGCCGACAGCAGCCATCCCTTGCAGCCTTATGCGGCCAGCAAGAAGGGCGCTGAAGCCATGGCGTACAGCTATCATTATCTGCATGACATTGATGTGACCGTATTCCGTTACTTCACTGTTTATGGGCCGGCTGGCCGGCCGGATATGGTCATGTTCCGCTTTGCCAAATGGATTGCCGAGGGCGAGGATGTGCATTTGAATGGCGATGGCAGCCAGACGCGCGGCTTCACCTATCTGGATGATATTGCCCGCGGCACCATTCTGGGATTAAAACCCCTGGGGTATGAGGTCATCAATCTTGGCGGCCACCAGAACATTTCGATCAATGAGCTGATTGCGGTTCTGGAACGCTTGATTGGCAAGCAGGCGCGGATCGTGCGCCACGACCAGCACCCGGCGGATGCCATGGCCAATCTGGCCGTAGTGGATAAAGCCCGTCGATTGCTGGGATGGGATCCTCAGGTTTCCCTTGAAGAAGGCATCCCGCACATGGTGGAGTGGTATCTGCAAAATCGTGAGTGGGCTTGCAACATCGAACTGACATGAATTTCTTAAAGAAATGGCAAAAGATCTGGCAGGAAGACCATCTGCTGCAGGGGGTTGTACGGAATACAGGCTATTTGTTCAGCAGCAATACCATCACCATGGTGCTCAGTATGGTGCAAAGCATTCTGGCGGCGCGCCTGTTGGGTGTGGCCACCCTGGGTGTTCTGGGCACGATCACCGTGTTTGCTTCCACCATCAACCGCCTGTTCTCTTTCCGAATGGGCGATCTGGTGGTCAAGTATTTTAGCAGCTACCTGGAAGAAAATGACCTGCTGCGGGCCGGTTCGTTGATCAAGGTTTCCTTGCTGATCGAGACGGTTACATCACTGCTGGCTTTTGGAGTGCTGCTGTTGCTGGCCCCCATAGCGGCGGCCATTTTTGCCAAAGACCCCGCGATGACGGTCTGGTTCCGCGTGTATGGTGTCTTTATCCTGGGCAGCCTGATCGATGAAACTGGGGTGGCGGTGCTGCATGTAACCGGCCATTTCCGCAGCCAGGCTGTGTTGAATTTGGTGCAGAGCGTTTTGACGGCCCTGATCATTGGCCTGGCTTTTCTGTTCAATGCCGGTTTGCCTCTGGTATTGTTTGCTTATCTGGCGGGCAAGATCATACTGGGTTTTGGCGGAGCCTTTCTGGCCTTCCGCAGCTTGCGGCGTGTCCTCGGTCCGGCCTGGTGGCGGCAGCCCATGGCCCAACTGCCTCCTTGGCAGGAGTTGGCCCGTTTCGCGGTTTCCACCAATCTCAGCACCACCATCAATCTGGTGGTGCGTGACAGCGAACAGTTGTGGGTGGCCTACTTCCTTTCGCCTTTGGCTGTCGGGTATTACAAGATCGCGCTGGCGGTGGTCAACATGGTTATCATGCCCATAACGCCCTTTATCAGTACCACCTATCCCAAGATCAGTGGCAGTGTGGCGGTTAAGAACTGGACGCAACTGCGCAGCCTTTTGCGGCGCGTGACCGCCATATCTGGCACCTGGACAGTGCTTACCACAGCCGGATTACTGGTATTGGGCCGCTGGTTCATTCAGATCATGTATGGGGCGGAATATCTTCCTGCCCATCCAATTTTGCTGGTGCTGCTGGTGGGGTATGGCTTTGCCAATACATTTTTCTGGAACCGGCCTTTGCTGCTGGCCTTTGGCAAGCCGATGGTTCCCTTCTATGCCATGGCTGTCTTTGGTTTGTTAAAGGTCACCCTCGCATTTTATGTGGTGCCTGCCTGGGGTGCGATGGGCGAAGCCATTCTCCTTTCGGCTTTCTTTATCTTTTCGGTGGGCTGGATCCTGCTGGCCGGGGTGCGTGAACTGCTCCGCGGCGAGAAGGCGTACCCTGTGGCGGAAGCGGCATGAAGATTGCCTGCATCGCCACTTCGCAGGTGCCGTCCAGCACGGCCAACAGCATTCAGGTGATGAAAGCCTGCGATGCCTTGCAGCAGGCAGGTCATGAGGTTTGCCTGTGGGTGCCGGGCGCAGAGCGCACGCAAGCGGCTGACCTTGCCAGTTTCTATGGGTTAAAGACCTGTTTTGGGGTGCGTCATCTGTCTGCCTGGAAAGTTCTGCGCCGCTACGACTTTGCCTGGCGGTCGCTGCGTGCCGCCCGCACCTGGGGGGCAGATCTCCTCTATACCTGGTTCCTGCCAGATGCTGTCTTGGGTCTGTGGGCCAAACTGCCAGTCATCCTCGAACTGCACGACCTGCCCACCGGTAACGCCGGGCCAGGTTGGTTCCGCCGGTTTGTCAAAGCTGCGGGCAAGAAACGCCTGCTGGTCATCACCAGTGCTTTGCAGAAAGCTTTGGAAGAAAAATATACTATTCGCTTTGATCCGCAGGAAGTGCAGGTTGCGCCCAATGGTGTGGATTGGGAAGATTATGATGCTCTTCCCGAGGCGGCGCAGGCCCGCCAGGCATTGGGTCTGCCTCAACAGCCGACCGCAGTTTATACCGGACATTTCTATGCCGGGCGCGGCATGGATCTGCTGCTTGGCCTTGCAAAACGTTTGCCTGAAGTACACTTCCTGTGGGTGGGCGGGCGCAGCCAGGACGTGGCCGATTGGCAGGTGCGTTTACAGGCCGAAAGCGTGTCCAACGTTACCCTGACCGGCTTTGTGAACAAGCGCCGCCTGCCGTTATACCAGGCGGCGGGAGACTTCCTGCTGATGCCCTATGAACAGGCCATCGCCGGCAGCAGCGGTGGAGACTCGGCTGCCATTTGCAGCCCAATGAAGATGTTCGACTATCTGGCTGCGGGGCGGGTGATCCTGAGCAGTGAGCTGCCTGTGCTGCACGAGGTGCTCAATGAGAACAATGCTGTGTTTTGTCCGCCGGAGGATGTGGAAGCCTGGCAGGCTGCCCTGGAGCGTTTGCTGATTGACCCTGCTCTGTGCTGCAGCCTTTCGACCCAGGCACGCCAGGACGGTCGCAACTATGCCTGGTTGACGCGTGCCCGCCGCGCCCTGGTGGGCTTCGCATAGTATTTTGTCATTCATTGGGCATTGCGCACACTACGCTTGCCGAAGTGTGCGCAGGGATGCACGAACGGTGATCCTAGGCTCTCCGCAATGACATCATGAACTGAAGCGCGACAAAAATCCGAAAATCAATTATCATGGTGACTACATGATCAAAAACCTTCAACTCAAACAATTCCGCGTGCGCCTGGGAGTTTCGCTGCTTGTCGCCCTGGTGGGCGGTGCAGTGCTTGCCGGCTCCTCACCAGGCGGTTTCTGGGGCGGCTGGCTGGCTGCTGCTGTTTTGTTGTGGGCTGTGGGACTGGCCTTGCTCTCGGCCTGGCAGTGGCTGGGCGGGGGCAAGACCCTGGGTTGGATGATGCTGCTGGCATTTGGCCTGCGTCTGGTCTTTGGCGCGGCCATGACCCTGGCCTTGCCAGCTCATGGGTATGACAACCCGCAGCAGAATGCCGGTTATCTGTTTTACGATGCCTTTAAGCGGGATGGCGAAGCCTGGAAGCTGGCCAATTCGCATCAACCTCTGGCGGCCAGTTTCCGCGAGGAATTCACCACAGACCAGTATGGCGGTCTGCTCTCTCTGAGCGCTGGCGTTTACCGTTACCTCAGCCCGGATGCCCACCGCCCCTTGCTGGTGGTGGCGTTGGCGGCATTTGCGCCTGCTTTGGGGGTGGCATTTCTGTATGCCGCAGTTTCGCGCCGCTGGAATCTGCGTTTGGCAAAGTGGGCCGGCTGGATATTTGTGTTGTATCCGGATGCCATTTTCTTCTCCAGTTCACAACTGCGCGAGCCTTTTTTGATCGGCATGGCGGCTATTGGCTTTTGGGCGGTGCTTTCCTGGCAGGAGAACCGCCGGGCATCTTTGATCGCTTTCTTCTCCAGCCTGGCAGCCGGGATGCTGCTTTCCTCTCGGGTGACGCCGGTCGTCTTTGGCATGCTGCTGGTTGTTTTTTGGGCGGAATATCTTGTGCCGCGCAGCCGCGCCTGGCACATCGCCGGATGGGTTGGCATGCTGCTGGCGGTGGTGGCCTTTGGCCTGGAGACCTGGCACTGGTTTGAGACTTCGGCCTGGTGGGATTTGCAGGTGACAGAAGACGCCTCTGGCTGGGTGGCAACGCTGATAGATGGCATGGATCTAAAGGTGCAATATATTTTCATTACCTTCTATGGTTTGGCGCAGCCTGTCCTGCCGGCAGCCATCGCCGACCCGTCCATCCCCCTGTGGCGCACGATCGTCATTTTGCGCTCGCTGGGCTGGTATTTGCTGATCCCGCTGCTTGTCTATGCTTTTCTTGCGGTCTGGTTTGTCAAACCACCCAGGGAACGACGCATCCTGGCCTGGCTGGCGGTATTCAGCCTCTTCTGGCTGGTGGTGGCGGCAGCCCGCGCTGGCGGCGACATGACCGACAATCCCCGTTACCGGGTGCAGTTCATTCCTTTTCTGGCTCTGCTGGCTGGCTGGGCGCTGTTGTGGGCCTGGCAGCGCCGCGACCTGTGGCTGGTGCGTATTCTGGCGGCGGAAGCCGTTTTCCTGGGATTTTTTGGCAACTGGTATTTCAGCCGCTATTTTCAATGGGGCGGGCGGCTGCCTTTTTGGGACAATGTTAAATGGATCATTGGCCTGAGTGCCCTCATCCTGGGCAGCGGTCTGGTATGGGAGGGAGTCAAATGGCTGCGCAAGCGGCGGCAGGCGGGTGGATGAGCTGTCTTTTAAGTTGGCAGTTCCCCGCAATTGCGATTAGAATTAATTTCGCAGACGGCAATTGGGAAGCATGTTTTGGGCCTGTACACAAAGAGGCTTCTCTCATCCCATTGTCTTGCACAATGCAAAAAATTCGGGAGCTGTCATGAAATTGTCTTTAATTACCCCGGTTTACAATGAAGAAAAGAATCTGCCGCTGTTGTATGAAGCGGTGCAGCAGGCTCTGGCAGACTATGCCCAGCCCTGGGAGCTAATCCTGGTGGATGACGGCAGCCGGGATGGCAGCCTGGCCGTGCTGGAAGCACTGGCTGATAAAGACCCGCTGCATATGCGTGTCGTCGCTTTGCGGCGCAACTTTGGGCAAACTGCCGCCATGGCGGCCGGCATTGACCATTCCAGCGGGGAGATCATCGTCATGATGGATGCCGATTTGCAGAACGACCCGGCCGATATTCCCATGATGCTGGCGAAGATTGACGAAGGTTACGATCTGGTCAGCGGCTGGCGCAAACACCGCCAGGATGCTTTTATGACCCGCACCCTGCCTTCCCGTATTGCCAACCAGATCATTTCCGGCGTGACCGGGGTCAACCTGCATGATTATGGCTGTTCGCTCAAGGCCTACCGCCGTGAAGTCCTCACCGGCTTTCGCCTGTACGGCGAGATGCACCGTTTCATCCCTGTGTATGCCAATTCAGTGGGGGCGCGCATTGTCGAGGTGCCCGTTCATCATCATGCCCGTAAATATGGCAAGGCCAAATACGGCCTGGAGCGCACTTTTAAAGTGGTGCTGGACCTGTTTACGGTCAAATTTCTGACCAGTTATTCCAACAAACCCATCTATCTTTTTGGCGGGGCCGGAGCGGTGCTGGTGTTGATGAGCACTCTGGCGCTCATTTTTCTGGCAGTGCGCCGATTGGGGTTTGGCGTTTCGGTACTCGAATCGCCCATCTTCTGGATGGCGATCCTCATGGCCATCATGGGTTTTCAATCCATTTTGATGGGGCTGATCGCTGAATTACAGACCCGCACCTATCATGAATCGCAGGGCAAGCCCACTTACACGGTGCGCAAAGTGATCAATGTTGAGACCCTGCCAGGCAATCATCTGGACCATTCCTGATGCGCATTCTGGTGCTGACCCATGAATTTCCCCCGGTCGGCGGAGGGGGTGGGCGCGTTGCCCAGGACATTTGCGAAGGACTGGCGCGCCGCGGCCATGAGGTGACCGTCCTCACGGCGCAATGTGGCGACTTGCCGCAAAAGGAAGTACAGGACAATCTGCGTCTGGTGCGCATTCGCTCTGGCCGCCGTCAGCCCTTTCGGGCGGATCTGCGTGCCATGCTGGGTTATGTGTGGGCCAGTTTTTGGCAGGGGCTGCGTCTCATTCGCCGCTGGCGGCCGGACGTGATCCATGTGCATTTCGCTGTTCCTGCCGGGGTCTCGGCCTGGGCGCTTTGGCTGATTACCGGGGTGCCCTATGTGCTTACCGCGCATTTGGGCGATGTGCCGGGCGGAGTGCCGGAAAAGACTGGTAAATGGTTTCGCTGGGTGATGCCTTTTACCCCACCCATCTGGCGGCGAGCTGCGCAGGTGACTGCGGTCAGTGATTTTACCCGGCGACTGGCTTTGGCGCATTATCCAGTGGACATCCAGGTCATACCTAACGGGGTGGATTTGCAGCAATTGCATCCTGGTAAACTAAAGCTGAATGCCCCTCCCCGGGTGGTGTTCGCCGGACGATTCATGGCACAGAAGAACCCGCTGCAAATTGTGGAAGCCCTGGCCAAAGTGCAGGACCTGCCCTGGAGCTGTGTTATGGTGGGGGATGGCCCCTTGCGCCCGGCGGTGGAAGAAGCCATTGTCCGCCACAACCTGCAGGATCGCTTTACCCTGCCTGGCTGGGTGGAGCCAGCTGCAGTGATCGATTGGTACCGGCAAAGCGATATCTATTTTATGCCATCCCTGTCGGAAGGATTGCCTGTGGTGGGCGTGCAGTCCATGGCCATGGGTCTGGCTCTGGTGCTGGGCGCGGTTGGCGGTAATCTGGAACTGGTGCGGGAAGGCGAGAACGGCTTTTTGTGCCAGCCGGATGATCTGTCAGGTTTTGTCAGCGCACTGCGAAGTTTGTTGAGTGACCCACAGCAGTTGCTTGCCATGCGACAGGCCAGCCGCAAACTGGCCAAGGGTTTTGATTTGCAGGCCATCGTAGCGGCCTATGAGCAGGTTTTTATCAAAGCGGCCTCCAGCAGGCGTAGGGCATAACAGGCTTGCCAGGGATTTCGATCTGCTGATGGCTGCAACTCAGCAGTTGCCAACAATTTTGACCTCGTTGGAAGGGTAGAAAATGAAAGAATTGCTCCTTATGATCCTCTGGATTGCTTTATGGTCTGTGGGTGGTATATGGATCGTCCGCCGGGCGTACAACCTCCGTCCCAACGAAGAACTGATCGCAGGCGTGGGGGTTGGTTTGATCCTGCAAAGCTGGGCGGCCAATCTGGCTGCCTATGTGCTGCCTCCCCTGGCTGCTTTCTGGCTGGCGGCGGGTGTGGTGCTGCTGGCCGGTTTGGCGTTTTCCTGGAAAGCTATACGCAGCGATTGGCGCACCCTGTTCAATTTGCCTGTTTACCCCTGGCAGTTTGTGCTTTTGTTAATTCTGGTGTATGTCTTCTTCATGGCCGGGCGCGGCCTGGCCGTGCTGGATGATTACCAGAATCTGCCGGTGACTTCTCTGCTGGCTACCGGAGAGATTCCGCCCCGATTTGCTCTCGACCCGGCAGTCAGTTTTAATTACCATTATTTGCTGCTCCTGTTTGCGGGACAGTTGATGCGCATAGCTGGTCTTTATCCCTGGGTCGCGCTGGATTTGGCCCGTTCGATTGGATTCTCCATCGGGTTGATGCTGACTGGACTGTATGTGCAGCGCATCACCTGGAGCAAACTGGCTGGTTTTACAGCCGGGGTTGTGGCGGCCTTTGGCGGGGGCACCCGCTGGCTGATGCTCCTGCTGCCAGGGCGCATCCTCGATTTGATGTCGCCGCAGATCAAAATGCTGGGCACCTATGCCGGGTTGCCGGAATTGCCCCTGGCGCTGGTTTCCAGTTGGCCTGTGGAAACGGGCGCCCGCTGGGAAATCCCTTATGCCTTTGCCAACGGTGTCAATGGGGTCAATGTTTGGGGTTATCATTCCGGCCACGCGGCTTTTACTGCGGTGATCGTGGGCATTCTGTTCTTAACCCACAACCGCCAACGGAAATGGGTCGGCGGGGCGATCACCGCCATTTTGTTGGCCGGCCTGGCACTGGTCAGTGAAGTGGCATTTACCACTTTTGCGGTGGGGCTGGTGCTGGTGGCGCTGGTGTATGCCATCCAGCATAAGAGCTTGCGCCTGCCTGCGTCTTTATGGAACTGGTTTTGGGTGATGGCCGCAGCCGGGCTGATCTCGCTGTTCCAGGGCGGGGTGATCACCGGGGTTGTGTTCAGCAAGGTTGGCGAGTTGCTGCATCCGGCCGAGGCCGCAGCTTCGTATTTTACCGGCGGTTTTTCCCTGCTTTGGCCGCCGGCTGTGCTTTCCAGCCATCTTGGGTTTTTGCATCTCACCAACCCCTGGCAATTGTTGGCTGCCTTTTTTGAAATTGGGCCCACCATTATCATTCTGCCGCTGGTAGCGATTTGGGCAGTGAAGACTTACCGCTGGGGACGCTGGTATGAAGCTGCCATTTTTATCTATGCATTTCTCAGTTTTCTGGTTTTCTTTGTGCGGTATGATGGTTCAGCCGGGCCAACCGCCTTGACCAGGGCACAGTCTTTTCCCGGTATGACCATTGCCTGGGCTGTGCCCGTGTTATGGATTTGGGGCCGCAGGCGTTCCGAGAATATCAAGATCCTGATTGCCGGCATGCTGCTGGTTACTGTTTTTGGCGGCATGATCATCTTCAGTACCGAATTAACGGCTGCCCGCGAACCGCTGATCAGCACTTTCATGAACAATCTGGATGCGCGTATGTTGGATCGTCATTGGGATCAACTGCCGCAAGATGCGCTCATCTTTGATCCGAACCCTTCCCGCACACCAACCATCTTTGCCCGTTATACCGATTCGCATCTCACCTGGTATGTGGAAAAGCCGGAATGGCGGCAGTTGATGGATGCGCCCGATGTGTATGCCATGCGGCTCGCCGGTTTTGATTACGTTTATTATGATCATGTGTATTGGTCCCGCCTTCCTGCAGAATTCGCGGGCGCATTTAAAGAGGATTGTGTGGTGTTGCTGGACGAACAAACCCCAAAATTTGGAGAAGATTTCCGCCGGCTGCTCGACATTCGCAATTGTCAATAATTGCTGCTTGTTGTACAATAGAACGCTGTTGTCTGGATGACAACCCCATCGATTCCTGTTTTCTAGCTTTCGAGTACAATAAGAGTTGCAGAAACGAAAGAAATCATGCGCCGGCAAACGGCGTGAAAAAGGATTGTTTATGACCGAAATCAAAGAGATCATCCCCAACGACTTTCACCTGCCGAAGCGCATTAGCCGATTGGGAGAATTTGCCTATAACCTGTGGTGGGTGTGGAACCCAGAAGTGCAGCGGGTTTTTTCCTGGATCCAGCCCACCCTGTGGGAGCGGGTCAACCATAACCCGGTACTGTTCCTCAAAAAAGTTTCCCCTGAAAGATTGCAGGCTGCCACACAGCAGGAAGAATACTTGCAGCATTATGACCAGGCCATGATGGCCTTTGACCGTTACATGGCAGCCAAACAGACCTGGTCGGCAACGGAATGCAGCGAGCTGAATCAGGGACTGGTAGCTTATTTCTCTTTTGAGTTTGGCCTGCACGAATCCGTGCCGGTGTATGCCGGCGGGTTGGGGGTTCTGTCTGGCGACCATCTCAAGGAAGCCAGTGACCTGGGGCTTCCACTGGTTGGCGTGGGTTTCATTTATCAGCAGGGTTATTTCACCCAGACCATCACGGAAGATGGCTGGCAGGAAACCCGTAATTACTTCCTCAATTTTGAGGAAATGCCGATCATTCCCCTGCTGGACGCGGACAACAAACCAGTCAAGGTGTCGGTCATGCTGGTTGACCACCAGGTTTCGGCGCGCCTGTGGAAGATGCAGGTTGGGCGGATTTCCTTGTATCTGCTGGACTCGAACCTGGAAGAAAACACACCCGGCGATCGTCAATTGACAGCTCGTCTGTATTCCAATGATCTTGAAGTGCGCATTTCGCAGGAGATCCTGCTGGGCATTGGCGGGGTGCGCGCCCTGCGCCGCCTGGGCTATGAACCCAATGTCTGGCATATGAATGAAGGCCACTCGGCTTTCCTGGGTTTGGAGCGAGTGCGCGAGATGATCGAGCAGCGCGGTCTGAAGTTTGCCGAAGCAGCCAAGGAGGTGCGCACCAGCAATGTGTTCACCACCCATACACCAGTGCCCGCTGGCAATGACCAGTTCCCCATCTGGCTGGTGGAGAAGTTCTTCTCACATTACTGGACAGAGCTGGGTCTTACCCGGGATGAATTCATTGGCCTGGCGCGTCACGCTCAGCCTTGGGGAGAGACCTTCAGTATGCCGGTGCTGGCCTTGCGCCTGTCGGAACACGCCAATGGTGTTTCCAAATTGCATGGCAAGGTGTCCCGTAAAATGTGGAATTTCCTGTGGCCGGAACTTGAAGAGGACAAAGTGCCCATTTCACACATTACCAACGGTGTGCATAATGGCTCGTGGCTTGCACGACGCACCCGGGAGCTCTTTGATGAATATCTGGGCGCGGATTGGATGGAACACCTGGATGACACTGCCATGTGGGAGAAAGTGCTGGACATTCCTGATGAAGAACTGTGGGCAGCGCGCCGTCATTTGAAGCGCAAGCTGGTGATGTTCGCCAATCGCCGCGTAAGGCGTCAATGGCTGAGTACCACGGTTCATCCGGTGCAGGTCGTCGCAGGTGGCGCCATGCTCGAGCCTTACTCGCTGACCATCGGCTTCGCCCGCCGTTTCGCCACCTACAAGCGCGGTTATTTGATCTTCCGTGATTTTGACCGCCTGCTGCGCATCATCAATGATGAGAACCGGCCGGTACAGATCCTCTTTGCCGGCAAGGCTCACCCGGCGGATGAACCCGGCAAGATGCTCATCCAGCAGGTTTACCGCGCTGTCAAGGATGCCAAAACCGGCGGACGGTTGGTGTTCCTGGATGACTATGACATGAATGTGGCTCGCTATCTGGTGCAGGGTGTGGATGTATGGCTGAATACCCCGCGCCGTCCGAATGAAGCTTCGGGTACATCCGGCATGAAAGCTGCCATGAACGGGGTCCTGAATTTCTCTATCCTCGATGGCTGGTGGTATGAAGGCTACAATGGCCATAATGGTTGGGCTATTGGCGACGGCACCGAATATGCTGACCATAACCAGCAGGATGACGCTGATGCGGCCAGTTTGTATGATGCACTGGAAAACCAGATCATCCCTTTGTATTACAACGGCCGCCCGGGAGACAGCATGTCGCATGGCTGGATGGAGATGGTCAAGGAATCCATTCGCACCCTCTCGCCCCAGTTCAGTATGACCCGCATGGTCAAAGAATATGCTCTGGACTTTTATCGCCCTGCAGCGGGTAAGAAGCACTAACCCACAGCTTTGCGATTTCTTTGGATGATTACATGGCGGCCACATCCTGCTTTTGTCAGGGTTTGCCGCCATGTTTTATTGTTAATCATCTACAATAGATAGAAGGCAATCTTGCCTTTCATTCTGCTGGCGGCACCCAATTGGCAAGCAACAGATGCAGCCCCGGCGAATCGATAAGACTGAATGGAGTGAATAAATGGATAACTTTCTAAGCACATTCTTGTTTTCGCAGCCTGTGTGGGTGGGTACATTGGCCATCTTTTTTCTGCGGGTGCTCAATCTGTCCACAGACACGGTGCGCCTGCTGTATCTCATTCAGGGCAGAAAATTGGTCGTGTGGATCCTGGGGTTCATCCAGTCTGTGCTGTATGTGGTGGCAATCGGTTCGGTGTTGAGCAGGCTGGATAATTTTTGGTTTTTGCTGGCGTACGCCGGAGGATTTTCCACCGGCACATCCCTGGGTATGTTTTTCGAGGAGCGCCTGGCATTGGGTCATTTGCAGGTGACCATTATCTCCACCTCGTTGGGATCATCCATTGCTGAAAAATTGCGCACCGAAGGGTTCGCAGTCACCGAGATCTCCGCCCGCGGCAAGGATGGCATGGTCAGCGTTTTGCATTGCGATGTGGCCCGCCGGGACCTGCACCTGGTTGAAACAGTTTCCATGGAGGCCGACCCGAAAGCATTCATCACCACGGAAAACGTGCGTCCGGTGCGGGCTGGTTTTTGGCGCAATGGCAGCAAATGACAGACTGCATGGGTCTTTTGGGATTTGGGCTTGAAAAACGACCGAATTTTCAGATGGACATGCCATGTGGCACACATACTGCACCATTAAAAAGGGCGACCTGCCCTGGTTTAGCCGTGTTTCTCAGGCCTACTATGATTTTTGAGAAAAACAGCTATACTATAAAATAAGTGAAAATATTAAGAAATGTGATTGTGGTTTGTTTTGTATGGACTGCCATTTCAAAATGGATGTTTGTATCACATCAGGAGGACGATTATGAAGATGCGTAAATTGGCATATCAGACTGGGACGTTGTTCATGGTGGTATGTCTGGCTTTGGCAGCATTCACGCCGGCAGCTGCCAAAGCTTTGGCAGAGCCAGTGCAGGCGGGAGCAGCATTGATGACCATGATCCCTTCGGCGACTTCGGTTGCTGTGGGGGCAACTTTCACTGTCAATGTTCAGGTGGCAGCAGGCACGCAGACAGTTGACACGGTGCAGGCCAGCATCAATTTTGACCCCAATTATCTGGAAGTGGTGCCGCCCTTGTCGGCCAGCGGTGTGTTGACCACGCCTTTGCAAAGCACTTATGACAATACCCTGGGCACCGTGGACTATGGCGCCGGACTTCTGGGCAGCACGATCACGGGCACTTTTTCTGTTGTTTCTGTTCAGTTCCGGGTAAAGGCAGCTACCAGCGCCACCACCCTGTCCTTCAACTCCGGGCTGCCGCGTGAGACCAATGTACTCTCCGAGGGCAGTTCGGTATTTGGCGGGGCAACCGGCACGACGATCACGATCACCGGCGGCGGCAGTGTAACCCCGGCTCCGACAGTCACGCCTGGCTCTGGCGGCCCCGCTTACCCCTATCCGTATTATTATCCTTACTACTACGGCAATATTCCCACTTTCAGCATTGTGTCTGTTGTCAAGGATAGTACAGTTACAGTTCAGACCTATAACTTCCCTGCCAATCGGGAATTCATTGTGCGCATGGGCCTTTATGGTTCTTATGGTATTGGCGGCATTCAGGTTGGAACGTTGAACTCCGGTTCGGGCGGCTCCTTCCAGGCCACCTTCAACATTCCAGATGCCCTGAAAGGCAAATACCAGATCGCCATTCGCATGGACAGCACCACGGGCGGTTTTTACAGCTACAACTGGTTCTACAACAACACCACCACTTCTTCGGGCGGCTCTTTCATCCCGACCGGTATTCCCTACACAGATGTGATCAGCGTGGTGGCCGGCTCGACAGTTACATTGCAGACCTATAATTTCCCGCCCAACCTGGATTTCACCGTACGCATAGGCCCATATGGTACATACGGCATCAATGGTACCGTGGTCGCCACCACCAATTCCGGTTCGGGTGGCTCGTTCCAGGTGACCTATAATATTCCCGAAGCGCTCAAAGGCAGTAACATGCTTTCCATCCGTCTGGAGAATGCAGCCACCGGGTATTATGCCTACGACTGGTTCTATAATTCCACCGGCCCCGGCTATGTTCCACCGGCGAGTGGTGTGCCTGGTTACAGCGGTTTCCCCTACACCAGCGTGACCAATGTGGCCAAGGATACATCTGTAACCCTGCAAACGTATAACTTCCCGGCCAACACGGAATTCACCGTACGCATCGGCCCATTCGGCACCTACGGTATCAATGGCGTTGTGGTGGATACGATCAATTCTGCCGGCGGCGGTTCCTTCCCGGTCACGGTCAATATTCCGGCCCAGTATATTGGAACGCCCATGCTTTCCATCCGGTTTGAGAATGTTGCCACGGGATATTTTGCCTTCGACTGGTTCTACAACCAGTAAACAGCCTGACACCCGGATTGATACACACAACCTCCCGCTGTTCTTGACAGCGGGAGGGATGTTTTAAAAAATGATGTTCAGGCAGTCGGGAGATTAACTGTGAATGGGGCCGCCTTCGACACCGTGGGCAGCTTCCATGACCACCTCGCTCAGGGTGGGGTGGGCATGTACCGTGCGGGCAATTTCCTCGGCGGTTAATTCGCTGGCCTGGGCCAGGGTCAGTTCCGGCAGCAGTTCAGACACATCCGGTCCGACCAAAGCTGCGCCCAGCAGTTCCCCGGTGTTGGCATCGGCGATGATCTTGGCAAAGCCATTGCCGGCGTTCAGGCCCAGAGCCTTGCCGTTGGCGATGAAATTGAAGCGCCCGACATTCACTTCATAGCCGGCTTCTTTGGCCTGTTCTTCGGTGTAGCCGAAGGAAGCCACCTGCGGGTCGGCGTAGACAGCACGCGGCATCATGCGGTAATCGAGTTTTCTGGTTTTGACCCCGGCGATGTTCTCTGCGGCCACCATGCCCATGGCCGATGCTACGTGAGCCAGGAGGAGTTTTCCGGTTACGTCGCCGATGGCATAAATGCCCGGCACATTGGTAGCCATGCGTTCATCAATCTCGATGAAACCGCGCGGGTCCAGTTTCACCCCCAGTTCTTCCAGTCCAAAGCCGCTGCTGTTGGGGCGGAAACCGATCGCCACCAGAGCCTGCTCGGCTTCGAGCACCTGCTGGCCTTTCTCGTTGGATACGGTTACCTTGACCCCGGTCTTGGTTTTTTCCACTGCTTCGACCTTGGTGCCGGTCATGATCTTGATGCCGCGCTTCTTGTATTCCTTGGCCAGCACATCAGCCGTTTCGGCGTCCTCGGCGGGCAGAACGTGGGGCAGCATTTCGACAATGGTTACATCGGTGCCATAGCTGCTCCAGATGGAACTGAATTCCACGCCGATTGCCCCGCCGCCGATGATGATGGCGGATTCAGGGCGCTTTTCCTGCAGGATAGCTTCGATATAGGAAACCACTTTTTCGCCGTCCATGCCCCAGGCGGGGATGTCGATGGACCGCGCACCAGTGGCGACGACGATGTTGCGGGCTTCCAGTTGGGTCAGGCTGCCGTCTTCGGCGGTAACTTCCACTTTGTCTTTGGCGGTCAGTCTGGCTGTGCCGTTGTAAACTTCGATGTTGTTCTTTTTCATCAGGAAGCCGATCCCGCTTACCAGGCGGCTGGAGACCTTGCGGCTGCGCTGCACGGCTGCGCTGTAATCCAGTTGCAGATTGTCGAACGAGATGCCAAAAGTCTTGGCTTCCTTGAGCAGGGTGTGGGCTAGCTCGGCGTTTTTAAGCAGGGCTTTGGAGGGAATGCAGCCCACATTCAGGCAAACGCCGCCCATCCATTGCTTCTCAATGACAGCGGCTTTCAAGCCCAGTTGGGCGGCGCGGATGGCACTGACATAGCCGCCCGGCCCGCCTCCGATCACGATCACATCATATGAATTCATTTCTTAACCTCGTAATTGTTTTATCCATCCCCGGGGATGTTGAAGTTTGGATCACCCTGTGATTTTACTATGATTTCAGTGAACAAAGGCAGACAAAATTGCCACTAAATCCATATGTTTTACCCGGTTACAATTAAACCGCAACCAATGTTTGCATGGCGGCGGCGATCTTTTCCACATTCAGCATATGGGCCGCATGCAGGGGCGGACTGAAGGGGATCGCTGGCAGGTCGAGAGCCGTCAGGCGGCGCACGGGAGCTTTGAGGGCCGGGAAGGCTTCATCGGCCAGCATGGCTGCGATCTCACCGCCAAAGCCGCCTGTCAGGCCGGCTTCGTGGATGATGAGGGCTTTGCCGGTGGCGCGCACCGAGACCAGAATGGTGGCTTTGTCCAGAGGGTAGAGGCTGCGCAGGTCGATCACTTCGGCCTGGATCTGTTTTTCGACAGCCAGTTTTTCGGCGGCTTGCAGAGCGAGGGCGTGCATCATGCCATAAGCGATCACGGTCAGGTGTTGGCCGGGGCGGCTGATGATGGCCGGGCCGATGGGCACTGTGTAATCTGTGCCGGGCACTTCGCCGCTCATGTAGCGGTAGCCGAATTTGGGTTCCAGGAACAACACCGGGTTGGGGTCGCGCACAGCCGCTTTGAGCAGTCCTTTGGCATCATATGGATTGGAAGGGATGACCACTTTCAGGCCGGGCACCTGGGTGAAATAGGCTTCCGGGCTTTGGGATTCATACAACCCACCCCCGCTGCCACCGCCATAGGGGGCGCGGATCACCAGCGGTACGATCCAGTCACCGTTGGTGCGGTAATGGATGCGGGCGGCTTCGTTGACGATCTGGTTGAAAGCCAGCGGCAACTGGTCTGCAAGCTGGATCTCGCACACCGGGCGTTTGCCGCGCATGGCAGCGCCGATGCAAACACCCACCAGGGCACTGGTGGAAAGCGGGGCGTCGATCACCCGCTGGCTGCCATGTTTGGCTTGCAGGCCGCGCGTGGTGCGGAACAGTCCGCCCAGTTCGCCGATATCGTTGCCCACCAGAAAGACGTCTTCATCCCGGGTCAGCTCTTCATCCAGCGCCTGCTGGATGGCTTCGATCAAGTTTATCTCAGGCATGGTTTTCCTCCCGCTGGGTCAGGCATACACATGTTCGCCGGATTCGGCAGGCTTGGGATAGGGCGCTTGCAGGGCTTCCTGCAAGGCATCCTCGATCAGTGATTGGGCCTCAGCCTCCAATCTTTTTAGCAGGGAGGCATTGAGGATGCCCTGTTTTTCCAACAGGAAGCGAGTGTGGCGCAATGGGTCATGCTGCTTGCAGGCGATCACATCCTCGCGCGTGCGGTACAGGCGGTCATCATCATCCGAGGAGTGCGGGGTTGGGCGGCACACATTGACCTCAACCAGACTGGGTCCGCTGCCGTTGCGGGCACGTTCCACTGCCTGGAGGACGGTTTCGTACACAATAAAGGGGTCTTTGCCTTCGACCGTGCGGCCGGGCAGGCCCAGCCCGCTGGCTTTGATGGCTGCCTGGCTCATGTTCATTTGTTTGGACATGGGGGTGGAAATGGCCAGTCTGTTGTTTTCCACCAGGAAGACCACCGGCAGCTGCTGTACAGCAGCCCAGTTGACAGCTTCGTACCAATCGCCTTGCGAGGTGGCGCCTTCTCCACAGACTGCCAGCACCACACTGTCTTCTTTGTCCATGTGCGCCGCCAGGGCAGCCCCCACGGCATGCGGAATGGAGGCGGCAGTGATGGCCGAATAGGGCAGCACATGCAGGGCGCGGCTGCTCCAGTGATTGGGCATTTGCCGTCCGCCGGAAGCCGGGTCGCTGCCCTTGCCCAGCCAGCCCAGGAATGCATCCAGCGGGCGGTAGCCGAGGGCCAGCATTAGAGCCAGGTCGCGGTAATAGGGTGCAACCCAGTCATCGCCGCGCTGCAAGGCGAAAGCAGCTCCCACCTGGGCGGCTTCATGACCGATGCAGGAGACGTGAAAGGCGATCTTTTTCTCATTGTGCAAGGCCCAGGCGCGTTCGTCCAGCCGCCGGGCAAGCAGCATGATCCACAACATTTCCAGTTTTGTTTGCTCGTTCAGGGACATAGGCGTTTCTCCTCACTGGTGAGCAAAGGATTTACTTTTGATTAGTGTACCATGATGACCGGCAAAAAATGTGCCTGAATTGCCGGGCATTTTGGCAGTTTTACCAGCACGGTGTGATAACCCTGAACCTTGCATGGCTGCAAAAATCCTCCCATCCCGGAGGGTGTCTTACAGTATAATCGTTATCGATCCAGTCCCAATGGATGGTGAAAAATAAAAAAGAATACCCTGAAAAAGGCGCAGGAACAGACAGATGATCAAAGCGGATGTCGTTGTGGTGGGAGCTGGCCCTGGAGGTTCTGTGGCGGCCCAGCGTCTGGCCGAAAGAGGCGTGAAAGTCGTCTTGATCGAGGAAAAGCAATTGCCGCGGCTCAAGACTTGCGGTGATCTGGTGACGCGTGAAGGACTGGACATCCTGCAGCGCAGCGGTCTGCAGGATTGGGCTGACCGCTTCAAGCAGGTGAACAGGCTGCGGTTTGTTTCGCCGGATGCACAGGTATTGGAAGTGCCTTTGGGAATGGCACCGCTCGCCAGGATGATCCCCCGCCGGCACCTGGATTTCCTGCTGGCGCAGGAAGCTATACGAAGCGGAACGCGCCTGATGGATGGCACGCGGGTGCGGAGGGCTGCCATGTCTGCTCATGGTTGGCAGGTGACTGCCGGCAGGGATGAGGTTGAGGCGCAGGTGCTGATACTGGCGGATGGTAGTCATGCCCCGCTGACTCGCAGCCTGGGATTGCTGCGCGGCCGCGTGGACCTGATCGCGGTACGCCAAT
The DNA here is from genome assembly GCA_020060485.1 of Anaerolineales bacterium. The sequence goes on along the minus strand of JAGVAB010000090.1, from coordinate 65,065 downwards.
ATCTGGCGGGTGACATTGATCCGGACGGGCCGCTGGAATTCCATTTCCAGCCCAATATCATTCCCGGGTATACCTGGATGTTCCCGTTGGGGGATGGGCAGATCAACGTGGGGGCGGGCACTTATTTTCAGCGTACACACAGCGGAGAGGTTGATCTGCGGGCGGTGGTGGAGGCGTTCAAGGCCATCCATCCGCTGGATGCCGGCAGGCTGGCGGGTATGCAGCCTGCGGGGCCTGTGCGCGGTCACCCGCTGCACACGGATTTAAGCGCCACCCAGACCCACGGCGAGCGTGTGCTGGTGGTGGGCGATGCGGCCGGCCTGGTGGGACCCTTCACTGGTGAGGGGATTGCCGCAGCCATGCGCAGCGCAGAGCGGGCGGCGGATTCTGTCTGGAATGCTCTTTGTGCCGGCGATTTTTCGGCGAAGGTGTTTGCACCCTATACGCAGGCGTTGCGCCAGCGCTATCTGGCTGACCAGAAAGCGGCGCGCACCTTGCGTTCCCTGCTCAGGCTGCCGGCATTGCTCAACCGTTTCATCCGTAATTTGCGGGAAGATGAGATCATGGCCAGATTGTTTGCAGAGATCTATCTGGATGAACGCTCGCCGCGTTTGCTGCTTAAACCTGGCAATATTTTGCGCGCCATGTTTTAACGACCCCATCTATGATCTGACACCAGGGCATCAAATCATTTCCGCAGAGGGATTTGCTTTCTGCGGAAATGAGGTTTAAAAAGGAGGGAAGGAAAGTATGGTAACGGATGCGGGGTCAGGGCAGGTCGATGTGACGAAAGCCATCCGACAGCTCTGGCCCGCGGCGGGCTGTGTGCGGGTCTGCGCCGGGCACACAGGGGAAGGCCTGGTAGCCGCACACGCCGTATTGTTCGGCGCACCACACGCGTGAGTCGTACAGTTCACAGGGGGCGGTAGGCAGGTTAACATAATCGGCGGGCTGCACCAGGCGGCTGGCGAAGGTGCGCGGATCGAAAGAACGCACCAGCACGCTGGTCTGGAAAGCGATCAACAGCAGGATGAAAACCAGAGGCAGACCTAGGCTTTGCAGGCGGTCATTGCCCAACAAGGCGATCGGCAGCAGCATCCACAACGTCAGGGCCGGGATGAGAAAGACATAGCCGAAGCGGAAGAAAGGCGCCTGGAAGAACCAGAACAGGCTGCCCAGATAGGCTGTCAACAGCGGCAGGGTATAGGGTTTGAGCGCCTTCCAGAACTGCCAGGCCAGGCTTTGTTTGAGCAGACGCAGCAGGGACAGCAACAAGGCATATGCCAGCGGGGCTGATGCGGTGAGCAGGAACATGACCTGGCGGTTGCGGGTCTGGTGGTGGAACCAGGCGGATACCCATTGCGGCAGCGACATGGACAGTACGGTCGCGATCTCACCCGCGGAAAAGCGCGCCCAGGCGGTGATCACCTGGCTTTCGCGGCGCACAGCTTCCGGCGGGATGCGCCAGTCAAACTGGAAGGGGTCCAGGGTCAGTCCGGGGTAGACCAGATAACCGGAAAGGATCAGGTTGCGTGCCAGCCAGGGCAGCAGCAAGACAAATCCTGTTGCCAGAAGCCGGAAAATATTTGCCAGGTTCTGTTTGGGGATGTGCCGCCACCAGATGATGAGGCTTGCCAGCAGCAGTGGCAGGCTGGAAAGTTTGATGGTGACAGCCCACAACGGGAGCAGCACGAGCAGAACGCACTGCAAAGACGGGATGGTCTCTTTCTCTTCAATGACAGTCAGCCATTCACTGAAGATCAACCAGGAAAGCAGCACCACCGGCAGGTCTGTGCCAGGAGAGGAGAGTTCTCCGCCCAGCAGGAAGAATGCCAGCCCAATCCAGCCCAGGCGCAGCCAGTCGGCAGGCTGGCCGGCGCGGCGCAGCAGACGCAGCCCCTGGCTCAGCAGGCGGCTGATGATGACCAGGAAGAACAGCCCGGGCAGAACGTGGAAGGACTGCCCGCCCAAAAAGGCAAAGCTGAAGAAGGCATTCAGCACCAGCCAGCTTGAGTTATAGGCTAGGCGGGAATGCAGGTTTCCCAGGCCGGGCACAGCCGGGAAGCTCTCGATCCAGCGGATGGCCTGGGCATGATACAGGCCGGTATCGGGATTGGACGGGGTGCGGGTGCTGATCTCCAGCACGGTGACCAGCACCAGACTGGCCAGCAGGAGACCCAGCGGCTGCCAGATGGTATGCGGCAGATGCAGGTGACCGATGCGCCACAGCCAGAACAGGATCAACAAACCACCTGTCAGCGCCACGGCCTGGGCGTCCAGGGCCAGTTTGATGAACAGGGAAAGAAAGCAGGCCAGGCAGGTCAGTGTGCCCATCCCCGCCAGCCAGGTCAGACTGAAAGGCAGGTTCTCCTCAGGCAGATGCAGACTGCGCGCCAACAGGTGCAGGATCAGGCGGCCATACAGCCAACCCAGCAGCAGGGCGTATGCCCACAAAAACAGACTGACCAGCATGGTTAAGGCTCCCAGCGGTAGATCTGCTGGAGGGGGATGCCATCCAGTTCGATCTGATGAATGGGCTGCAGGCGTTCGATGCACTCCATGGCAATGTCTTCATAGAAACCGGAGCGAGTGATGAACATGACGTAGCTGCTGCGTTCAGGCTGGTTGAGCAGGTGCAGGCTGTCCCGCGGCAGGAAGTCAATGTCTGCGCGCAGCGAGACAGGCGCCTGGATCTGTACCAGCCATTCGGCCACTGGCACGTACAGCACGGAACCGGGCGGAGCATTTTCATTCAGCCACTGCATGCCGCGCGGGTAAGAGACGCCCCAGTAATCACAGGCTTCCTTGTCGCCAAAGCGCGCATAGGCTCCAGAGAAGCCGCCAGTCAGGCTGTTAAAGTACAGGTATTCATACGGCCGGTAGGCGGCCGCGATCCACAGGGTCTGCAAAGCCAGCCCGGCGATTACCAGTGTCCCCAGGACGAACTGACGCGCAGCCCGCCCTTTGGAGAGCGCCTGGATCAGCGAGGCCGCTCCAAAACCGGCCAGCAGGGCTGCGCCTGGCACAAATTCCATGAAATGGCGGATGCCGTCAAAATTGACCATGCCGGGCAGCGAAGTGCGCAGGATGGGGAAAAGGAACCACACGATCAACAAACGATGTATGGGAATCCGTCCGGCGGCTGGCTGTGCATGGCGCGCGCGCCATACGGCTGGCCCGGCGAAAAACAGCCCGGCCAGCAGAAAGAGGAACATCCATTCCGGTGTGGTGAAGAGGGTCATCAACAGCGGCTGGGTGTTCAGCCCATCCCCGGCACTGCGCCCGCCCTGGGAGAGAATGTAATCGAAATATTTCTTGACTCGCAGCGGGTCGTCGTAAAGGTAGGGCCAGCTAATGAAATAGACCAGCCCGCCGCTAAGCGCCATGCCCAGATAATGCGGCAGGCTGTTCCACAGGTGTTGGAGGATGGCTTTGAGGTGAGCGGTTTTCCAGCCCAGCGGCCACACGCCCACGATGAGCAGCAGCGGCAGGAAAGCGGCATTGGCCTTGACGCCCAAAGCCAGACCGAACAAGGCCCCTGTGCCCAGCGCCCGCCACCATTTGGGTTTTTCATACCAGGCCAGGTAGGCCATGATGACCATGCCGAAGAGGATGGTTTCTGGCACATCCTTGATGTTGAAATGCATGTCGCCCCAGAAGCGAGGGAAGGTGGCCAAAAAGAGCATGGCCAGAAAACCCGCCAGACGGCTCAGGCGGCGGGCGGCGAAGCGGTAGAGCAGCCACAAAAAGATCCCGGCCAGCAGCACGGTGGGCAGATGAAAGGCACTGATTGGCGGCAGCCAGCCCAGGCGATAAGAAACCAGGTGCATGCTGGCGGCAGAGAGGGTGTCCATTACTGGCGGGAATTCATGCGGGTAATCGCGCATTGGCGAGTGGAAGGTGTTCAGTGGCAGATTTTGATGGATGTCCAGCTCGGCTTTGAAGTCCAGGTATTTTTGCTGGAAGTGCTGGTAGTAATAAAAATAGCGCTCGCCCAGAAAGAGATTGCCCAGGCCTTCGTCCCAGGCCAGGCCGTAATCACCCAGGGTGAGTATGCCGCTCAAGGTGAAAAGCAGCACGATCAGCAAAGCCAAAACCTGGCTGCGGCGTTGCAGCCAGGCAGTGATGGTTGTCAAACGTGAAACAGAAGGTTGAATTTCGGCATCGGGCATCTAGGTTGGCTCCAACTGCTGGGGGGTTACTGGCCGCGCACAGCATTCAACAGGTCGGCCAGCAGGCCGTAGGCAGTGGTCTGCGGGCCGGGATTGCCCTCAATGATCCCCAGGCCAGGCAGCACGTCCATCTCAAACTGGACAAAGGAACTTGTGCCGCCCACGGTGTAGAGCGGCGAGTCCGGGCCAACCCGTTGGGGCAGTACGCTGGCCTGCACACCTTCAGGTGTGCGGCGGGCCTGGCAGACCAGTTTCCAGCGTTCGCCAGCCTGGCGGGCCTGGGCAATATCCTGCGGGGTGACGCCACGGATACCCTGGCGCTGGATGTCCTGCGGTTTGAGCTGGGTTTTCATCAGCACTGTGACCAGGGCAGCCACCTTGATGGCCGCGTCCCAGCCGTCGATGTCGGCTGAGGGATCGGTTTCGGTGATGCCGATGGAGCTGCCATAGGCCACGGCTTCTTCCAGGGTCTCGCCGCTTTCCATGCGCTCCAGCAGAAGATTGGTGCAGGAATTGAGAATGCCATGAAAGCCGCGCAGTTCGGCGGCAGGCAGCGGCCCGCGAAAGAGCGAGAAAATGGGCGCACCATCCATCACGGCTGCCTCGAATAAGAATCGTTTGCCGGTGGACTGGGCCAATTGGGTCAATTCCTGATAGGCGTGCACCACCGGGCCTTTGTTGGCAGTGATGGCATGCATGCCCATCTCCAGGGCCGCCTGGAGATGGCTGGCAGCCGGCTGGCCGGTGAGATGGTTGACCGGGGAAATTTCGATCAGAACATCTGCCGGACAGCTGCGGATGAAGTCCAGCGTGCTGGCCGGGGCGGTGACAGTGCTCAAGGCATCCAGTGTTCCACCGGAAGCAGCCAGTTGCAGGGCGGCAGGCAGGTCGATGCCCTGCGGGTTGATGGCCGTGCCATGACGGCCGGTGCTGATGCCGGTGATGATGCAGCGCAGGTCGAAATCCTGTGCCAATGTCTTTTCTTTGTTCATCAGCAATTGGGCGAAAGCCTGGCCGACGTTGCCGAAACCGGCCAATGCGATCCGTAATATTTTGATTGATGAAGGGGACATAATTTTTTTCTTTTTCTCCTGGAGGGAAGGGATGATTAAGTATATCAAAACTGGCGATCAAGCTGGTTGAAAAACCGAAAGCTCTCCGGGATTTGCCGTGAAAAAGAAGTATGGTGGGGTGCGAAAGGTTTTTTTCTTTCTAGCCACCTGACAGTTAACCGTACGCTCATTTCAAAAAGAAAATTTTTCTGTCTTCGCGAAGCCCGAGTGCTTTCCTCGGGCTGTGGCGATCCCCAAAACTGTCAGGGAGATTGCTTCAATGGGGCAAAATTGTCGGGAGTTGCTCTCAAAAGATGGCATTTTGCCCCATTTCGCAATGACAAAATGTCAGGTGGCCAGGTTTATTTCAAACGCTTGCCTGCAGCAAGCAGTTCCACAGCTTTCAGCCGCCGCCGCTGGCGGGTTGTTTCTTTTTTTGCTTCTTCAATCCACAGAACATAGTCGCGTTGATGCGAATAAGAGAGCTGCTTGAACATCTCATTGGCTTTGGCGTTGTCATCCAGCGTTGTCTGGAAATCCCGGGGTATTTCGATGACCCGCATCTGGTCGTCAAGTTCCACGGTGATCTGAACCAAGTCACCGGCCTGTTTGCCGATCTTCTGGCGGATGTCTTTGAGGACCAGCAGCAGGTGGCAATCCATGCCCATCTTGACCAGTGAGCCGCGATAGGGCTCCCCGTCAAAGGTTGCCAGGACAGGTACGCGGCCGCGTGTGCCAAACAATTCTTCAACTTCATAAGGGAATTTGACAAAAGCACCGCCGCTATTTTCTTCGGCAATGATTTCGGCCTCGAAAACCAGTTTTCCAGGATTCTTAAGTTTCATGCATTGTCTTTTCAAGTCATCCGTTTCAGGCGTCGGCTGCTTGCAGTTTACGCCTTAAATAATCATCCGAATAATCGATTCTGAGTTCAACCCACATTGGCAGATGATCTGACATTTGATGCGTGCGCCAGTAGTTGAGGTAGTAGGCGCTTTTGTCCTGGCGCGGCTGGTTACTGGAGGTGAAATGATAGGACTTGCCCATGTAGGGAACATAGACAGCTTCATCCTCAGGGCGAAAGACCGTCTTGTAATAGTTGAAGATACCGCCCTGGTTGGCCGTGGCAAAATGCTCGTCGCGGACACGAAAGGCAATCTGGTCGTAGTATTTGGTCTGGGGGATGTTGGAGGGTAAATTTTGCAGTTTGGGCGGCACGATGAAACCGGCTTCGGTCAGGGCCTGCATGGTGCTGTCTTGAGGGGCGAAGATATTGAAGTCGCCCAGCAGGATGAAGTTGTGCGCCCAGACATGTTTGTCGAGGGCCTGGCTGCGCAGGGATTGGGCCACCTGACGGATCTCCTCCACCCGCTCGGGGTCGTTGGCCGAGCTGTTTCCATAGAGGATATGTATCGTGGCCAGGACGAAACGCGTCCATCCGGCCTGAAAACCGCACATGAAAGGTGTGCGGGCGATCTGCGAAACCGGCTGGTACACGGTTTTACCGTTCTCGTCCTTCAGTCTAAGCGGCGGCAGCACCAGTTGGCCGGCCAGGCCGCCGAAGGACACCTTGCGCGTGTCATACAGAAAGGCCATGCGCTCATCGTTGCCGCGGTCGCCTTCGGTCACATCGGTGATGAGATATTTCCAGTGGCCGCCGAGGATGGCGCACAGTCGTTTAAGGGCCTCCAGATCACGGCGCACCTCCTGCACGGCTACCAGGTCGAAGCGGGCGATGATCTCGGCGATGTAGTAGAGGGCTTCCGGCAGGCGTGGGCCATAAGCGGGCGAGTCGAATTCGCGGATGTTCCAGGTAGCCAGCAGCAGGGTCTCGGCTTGGGTGCGGGCGGGGATTTCCTGGTCGAGCTGCCGGCGCAGGGCCAGCAAGCGGTCCAGCAGCCGCGGGCTGTATTCAGCTTTGGGGTCAATATCTTGATAGAAAGGCATGGGGACCATCCTTTGGGTGGGTGAGGAGGATGCATAGTTCTATTATACAGAGGTGGAGGCTCATTGTTGTAATGATTTTGGTTACGGGGGTGAGTTTGTGGCGGAGGGCGGACAGGTCATTGACCTGCTCCTACGATGGAACCAACTTGATTTATTATGGCGAGGGGTGTTCGGGGTGAGGACTGGCGACGTTTGCGTCGCCAATACGAAGGCGGGGGGAAATATGGATGGATATAGGGTGCTTTTTTTCATTTGTTCCCTTTTTTACAGATAAATGCGAAAACAAATATGAATTTGCTTATTGGTTTGATGGACCAACATACCCTTGCGTACCAAATTCCAAACTTAAGTCTTGCGCGAATCCTGATAATAAAGTTTCAAGATTCTTGCCTGGACATACGGTTTCTTCTGGTTGGAAATCTCGATGTCCGGCAATATGCGTTATTTGGTATTCATCTCTCAAACACTGGCTTAACTGTAAAAAACTGGATATTTGCGCTTCTGTTGGCTCAGTTTCCTCAAAATTGCCTAACAACACAATACCAATAGAACCTGTGTTATATCCGCCTGTGTGCGCGCCACGCACATTCAAACTGCGCCCTTCATATATGTTGCCATCTTCATCTATCAAATAATGGTATCCAATATCCGCATAACCCTTGAAGTCCATATGTTTCTGCTGAATTTCCAATGGCCCATCACTCAATGGCAATGCTGAATGATGAACCACGATTGTATTTAGTATTTGTGGTAATGGTGTGCCGTATTCAAACCAGCCGCCAGGGTTTTGAACAGCATCATATTCACCCTCTATTGATCCTTGTACATCAGGTTCAAGCGCTCCCCATTCCGAACGGGAAATAATATCCATTGAATTTATGTCGCATTGTGTGTCACAACCAACCAATATAATAGAAGATAATACAAAGCCGATAAAGAGTCTTTTTGCAAAACGCACTGACAAGTTAGTTGGTTTCATTCGTCTCCAAGAAAAATATTGCCCGAAACGAAAACAATAAAAATCGCGTCGAATCCTATGAACAGAAGGCGGGTCAGCTTAACACGGGGTCAGGTACATACTTCATACTGGATTCTATTTTCGTTTATATTGATACCGCTTCTGAATCCGGTGTACTTAAGTCTTTGTCTTTTTCTTTTAGAACAAAGCGCAGCGCAATTGCCCATATTATTATCAGCAGCAAAGTATACAAGCCGAAAAAACTCACCCCTACTTTCTTAAGAATAAAGCTGATATATAGAGTTGGAACATTTGCATAAATACCTGTAATCAGAATTATTTCAAAACCTGTTCCTTGACGCTTTATCGAAATAATGCCCCAAACAACCAGTCCAAGTAGTGCGATATAGGCAAACTTAACCAATGAATTCCATAAAAATACACCAATTGTCGCTATCAAATTTATTGCAAGTGCAACTTTCTGCCACAAATCAAGAGCCTGAGTTTTGTCAATCAGGATTGGATTTCCGAAAGATTCGTGGAGATCAGCTAATGGAAGTACTTGATAGCCATCTTCATTTACAAAATGTATCTCTGCGCGGGTTAAGAGCAGACCTCGACTATATGCTTTTGTATCAATTTCTTGAGTATTTCCTGTTGTGTCAATTGCTAACACATCTCTTTTGCTTGAAAAGATATATGGTTCTGTCCCATCAACACTAGCTATCCCATCTTTAATAGTAATTGTTGGAAATTTTCCACTTTCATATGCTCTGCTGATCTCACTGCCCACAGACTTCATTGCAATAGCTACTTGAATTGCTGTTACTGAAGTTTGGACAAATGCGAAAATAAAGAAAAATACAACAGCTATGATTACCTTTTTCTCGGTTGCTTTTTTGTAAAATGTTCGACTCCAACACGGGAATGCAAACCCTTTCAGTAACCACAACATATTTGAAACAAATCCTTTTTCATGCTCATTTTGTGAGTCAAGAATATTCAAATTATTCTCCACTTTTGTCTCTCCCGTGTCTATTGTATATGTGCCCAACCAGGTGATATGCTGCAAAAATCGCAGCATAAAAGCTATGTGCTCATATTATACAAAAAAGATGGTTAATAAGATGCCCATTAAGGTTATTAAGCATCAGTTCTTTGCTTACAATGCCGTCATCAAAACATTGTGCCGCAGAAAGTGATGGATAAATGACTCTGAACGACAAAAACAATCCAAAGCACAAAAAGTTACTGGCCAAGTTCGTGATACGATCCGAAGAAAACAATACTCCTGCTGCTTGGGTTTAAATTCTTGACAAAAATTATCGACAGCTCAGAATAATTCTATTACCCTCTTGATAGGGGGCCTTTCGGACTGGAGGATGCGCACTTCGCCACTACGGAGGAGGTGGGAATTTATTGGTGATTATTTCTCAGATTAGCAATCAGGCGCAATCCAACATACACAATCAGCACAGCCAGGATGAGGATGACCGCGATGGGCCGGGCGGCGGACAGACCAAAGCCCTGGAAGCGCTCGAAGACCAGCACCGGTACGATCTTGGGGTGATAGGCCAGGATGGCCACCGCCCCAAATTCGCTGATGCCGCGCGCCCACATCATCATCGCCCCGGCGGTGACGCCGCGCCAGGCCTGGGGCAGGGTGACATGCACAAAAACCTGCCATTGATTGGCGCCGTCGATCATCGCTGCTTTTTCCATCTCGGTGTCCACGGCGGCAAAGGCCTCGCGGCTGGCGGTAACCAGGAAGGGCAGACCGACAAACAGCATGGCTACCACTACTCCGGCCAATTGGTCAACGAAAAAGATACCCACCCTCTGGAAGGCGCTGCCCAGGATGCCGCGGCTGCCAAAGACCATCAACAGGGCGATACCGGCGGCGGTGTGGGGGATGATGACCGGCAAGGTGACGATACCTTCCACCAAACCTTTGGCGGGAAAGTGCTGGCGGGCCAGCACCCAGGCCAGAGGTACGCCGATGATCACCCCGGCCCCGGTGGCAAGCACCCCGGCCAGGAAGGTGGTGCCCATCGAACGCAGGACTTCGCGGTCGCCCAGTACCAGCCACAGCTCGGACGGGCTGGTAGCCAGCACGGTGACCGCCAACGGCAGGATAACAAACATTAATGCCAGGCTGGCCAGAAAGGTGAGCAGGATGGTGAACCACTGCCGGCGGCTGACCAAATTCATTCTCCGGGTGCAGCAAATGGCTGCAAGGCAGGCGGCAGGTTTTCATGCCGGTCGACGGTGGCAGGATCCAGCAGAGGGTGGTGATTGGCATTCATGATTGCCCGGCCCTGGTCGCTGAACAGGAACTGGATGTATTCGGCGGCCAGTTCAGGGTTGGGGGCATTGGCTGGAATGGTGAGTCCGTAAGTGATCACCTCACCCTTGAATTCGGGCTTGACCGTGGCGAACCGCTGAAAATCCAGCAGCACCTGCACCTGTTCATATTCCGGCAGATGGTTGGCGCTGCCCATATTGACCGGGTCGGGCAGGCTGATCTCCCGCAGGCCGTGCTGCTCGATCACACTCTGGTATTCGAAAGCATAATCAATGTCACCCGATTCCAGCAGACTGAGCAACTGGATGCTGGAGCCGCGCAGATATATCCTGGATGAGGAACGGGTGGAGAGGATCTCAGGCACGAGGATGGTTGTTTGCTGCGGGCGGTCGAGGTCGCGGATAGGGTTGTTGAACTGGCCGCTGAAGATGTCGGAGAAGATGTCCTGGCGCTGGTAGTGTTTCTCGGCTAGTTTGATCAGCATCAGGGTGCGATAACCAGAAGCATCAAAGCGCGGGTCGGCCAAGCCGATGCGCACATCCCCCCGGCTGAGAATCTCATACCAGTTTTCGCTTGTAATCTCATCCGCATAACGACTGTTTTCGGTGTAGGCCAGAGCCATGCGGTTGGTGGCAAATTTCAAATTCCAGTCAGCGTAGGGAATATCGGTGTCCGGCATGGTTTGGGAGTACATTAACATGGGGATGAGGGCATGGTCGGCGCTCAAGATCACGTCGATTGCTTCATGCAGTTCGGAGGAGTGGCGCAGCACCTGAATGCTGCCGTGATATTCGGTGCGCAGGTCCACATCAGGGTGCTGCTGTTCAAAAGCAGTTTCAATCTCGTGCAGCGGCACAATCAGGCTGCCAGCAGCAAACACCACCAGCGGGGTTTTGGCCTGGGGAGCGCACCCGGCAAGAAGCGGCAATAACAGGGCCAGGATGGAGAATTTTAGAAGCAAAGATTTCATAGTGGCTTTCAGGATTTGAAAAAGGTGGGCAAAAATCTGCCCACCTTTCTTTACAGATTGGTTACTGGATAACGATCTGCACCAGGTCTTTGGCCCAGAACATGCTTTCCATACCGGGCATGACACTGTTCAAGGTTTCACCATCGCCAAAGGAGATCAGGCAATCCTTGCAGGCGAGCACATCAGCCAAGGGCGCTTCGATGGTATAGCCATCGGCAGAGATGAATTTGACGGTCTTGGCACTGGCTTGAGGTTTGGCCATGGCGAGCAGGTCGTTCAGGCGCACACCTTCATAATCCACCATTTCGTCTTTCTTGGGGTGCTTGGTGTTGATCTTGATCTGTTCCATGTCCTTGAGTTCGGTGTATTTATAGGGCATGCTGAAATCCACCAAACCAGAGATGACCAGGTCGCCTTCCATGTCCCGATCTGCAGGGGCATCAGCCGAGGGTGGTGTTTGAGGACTGCTTTCGGGCAAGGCTTCAATGTCCAGGCTGATCGACTCGATGGCGCCCACCATTTGGCCTTTGGTCAAACCGTTGCCGACCAGGCGCAAAGGGTAATTCTTGTCGGACAGCGGTTCGCCATTGACCTTGTAGGCAACGATCCATTCATTGTTGAAAGCTGCATCCTGGCTGTTGAGCTCCACGCTATAGCCGTCGGCAGCGGTGAGGGTGATGGTGTAACCGGCTTCGGCCAGCTTGTCATTAAAGGCGCGGCTTTCGTGGCGATTCTCATCATCCACGCGTCCCAGCAAATACCATAGCGGCATGCCCATCCATTCATCGCCGTTGTTGTCTTTCCAGACTTCCAGGTGGCAATGCGGTGAGGAACCGGATTCGAAGGTTGCCCGGTCCATGTCCTCGGTGATGGCGCCTTCCAGATGCAGGTACCAGTTGGCGGCCACTTCTTTCAGCTCAAGTTTGTTGACCCATTTGACCATCCAGTGACCGTCGATGACGTTGTCAGCTTTGGGGCTGACAACGACCACGCGCAATTGGCCGTCCTGCACGGGGTCTGTCAGTTGACCATCGCGTTCATAGGCTAGGATGGCGGTCAATGGGCCTTCGGCCTTGATCTCAAGGCCGTTGACAGGGTCATAGGTGATGAATTCACCGGACATGACCTGCTCATAGGAAAAGGTGATGCCGTAGCCGTCAATCGCTTCGATGTACAGGCCCATGCTTTCTTCCATACCACCTACTTGTTCCATTAGGTGCTTGAGTGAGATGCCTTTGTGGGGAACGGGTGGAGTGATGGCGCCGGTGCTGCTGACCATACCGGCCTGGCCTTCGGTGGCGGCCATGGCTTGTAGTTCTGCCAAAGTGAAGGACAGGGTCTGCCCATTGCCAACCACTTCCAGAATGGGTTCTACAGGTTGTGCTTCTTCCACAATGGTTGCCGGGGCAGCTGCTTCTGCCACTGGCGCAGGAGCCTCAACCGGGGCAGCAGCCGGGCTGCATGCGCTCAAAGCAAGAGCAAGAAGCACGATCAACGATATGAAGGTAATGCTGAATCTCTTGGGGGACATCTTTTTCTCCTTATGTGCAGCTTGATAGGTTTACAGATTGATCAAACAAAAAAGCACCTTTCTGGAAAGAAAGGTGCGCTAACAACCATGACATCGCCTCAATGGACGAGGCGGTGCAGGTTATTGCTCTCCTTTCCAAATGCGGGAGGCATGGCGATTTCCCGCCATACCCTGACGACTGCTCGCCGTGGGTACTGGCCTTTAGGCGCGGCAGTTCGGAGAAATGATATTTATGAAATTGTCTCGCATATTATAACATGGCTGAGGGCGGTACGGGATGGTTTTGCGGGGCGGATGTCATCCGCCCCGCTGCATGATCATTGGCGGAATGATGAGGACAAAGTGAAAGACCCTATGTGGTTCACTTACCGATCGCCTGTGCAATTTTCCCCTGTTCAAGAATCAGATGATGGTCAATGGCCTTGGGCAATTCATCCTGATAATGGGTGACGTAGATCAAACTTAAACGGGTTGCGGCACAGAGCTGGTCCAGCAGCTCGATGAAAATGCGGCGATGGGCTTCGTCCAGTCCCTGGCAGGGTTCATCCAGGATGAGCAGCGGGGGATTTTTGACCAGTGCCCGGGCAAGGAGGATCAGGCGCTGCTGACCGGTGGAGAGCGCGCCAAAGGACAGCGCAGCCTGGGCGGCCATGTCCAGCAGTTCCAGCCAGTTGCGGGCGGCGGCGGTCTGTGCGGGTGTGCAGGCGCGGTGCAGACCGATCGAATCAAAGAAGCCGCTGCATACCACATCCAGGCAGGCAATGTTTGGGCGATAATGGATGTGCAGTTCGGGGGAGACCCAGCCGATCTTTTGCTTGATCTCCCAGATGCTTTCGCCGCAGCCGCGGCGCTGGCCGAAGAGGGTCACCTGATTGGCATACGCCTGGGGGTTGTCGGCCAGTATCAGGCTGAGCAGGGTGGTCTTGCCGGCGCCATTGGGACCAAGCAAGGCCCAGCGTTCGCCCTCACGCACTGTCCAGTGGATGTTTTTCAGGATGTGTGTCTGGCCATATTGCACCGCGACGTTGTGCATCTCCACCAGGGCGGGCGGCGGCAGGCAGCCAGCCGGAGATGATTGATCAAACCGCATACTGAGCTTATCGAGGTATGGGTTTGCTTTCGCATAGCTGTTTATAATCGTTTGCAGGGCTGGGTTTTCTTTGGGTACGGTGTTTTGTGCTGGTGTGGGGTTGAGCAGAGCTTGCAGGCTGGGGTCGTTGAGCAGCGCGGCGCGCTTGCCCTGAGCGACCGCCCGGCAATTTCGCATCACCAGTACATGTTCAATCCCGGCGGGGATCTCCTCTGCCCGGGTGGTGATAAAGATGACCTGGGCGGCCTGTTGGCGGATGAGGTTGGCAATCGTGCTGGAAAGAGAAGTCCTTGATCTCGGGTCCAGGCCGACCAGGGGATCGTCCAGAATGAGCAGGCGCGGAGATTGCAGCAGCAGGCGGGCGATGAAAAGCTTGCGCGATTCGCCGTTCGAAAGGAGGTGCATCTTCCTGTTCAGCAGGGGCTCAAGCTGCAACAGGCGGATGACTTCCGCCTGTTGGTTGGCGAAATTCTGCGGGTCGGGCAGGGGCGGGTTGACGGCATATGGCGAGACCCCGGCAATGCTGCGGGCGCTCAGCAGATCAACTGCCGGCGGGGCTTCATTCCGTTCCAGGCTTTGCCAGCGCGCCTGGTGGTATTGGGCAAACCTTCCCAGAAATTGCTGGTGGCTTTCTGCAGACAGGATGAGGATATCCTTGAAATGTCCTTGTGAGCGGTCGGCCTCTGCAAAGAAATACTGCACCCTGCCCTGTGTCAGGGGCACCTGACGGCAGAGGGCTTTGGCCAGCAAGGACTTGCCCGAACCGGTCGGGCCGAGGATGGCCCAGTTCTGGCCTTCTTCAATGCACCAGGTGGTGTTCTCGAGCAGGCGCTGCCCGTTGAACTGCAGGCTGATGTTGTCAACATGAATAAGCATGGCTGAATCGTCCCGGAAAATGAATGCCCTATTGTATAATGAAAGCGCGTATCTGGGCAGGTGGATCACCAGGCAGACAGGGTAATCGCATTTGAGCGTTCAACACTTGCCTCAGCCGAAAAGTAAGGGGTGTGATAAAAATTTACGCAGCAAATTTTTATCACACCCCCCATTCAGTTTTTTTTGCACGTCGCGTCGTGATTGTGGGTGGCAAAAAAGAGCGGAATACCTGAAATTTTCGCTTTTATCGTTGGCCAGTATTTCTAATGCGATTGCCCTACCAGGCAGACCATTTCAAATCAGTCTCTCCTGACGGGGTGTTGGTTTTAATAAGCGGAGGTGAACATGCGGGCGGTTGTACAACGAGTCAAACAGGGCAGCGTAACCATTGCCGGGAAGCGTGTGGCCGAGATCGGGGCAGGCATGGTCATCCTGCTGGGGGTCGGCCCGCAGGATACGGAAATCCAGGCCGAGGCGCTGGCGCGCAAGATTGCCATGCTGCGCATTTTCAGCGATGCCGAAGACAAGATGAATTTATCCCTGCTGGATACCAAAGGCGAAGCGATTGTGGTTTCGCAATTCACCCTGTATGCCAACACGCGCAAGGGCAACCGGCCATCGTTTGTGGAAGCAGCCCTGCCAGAGATCGCCAGCCCGCTGGTGGAGCGTTTTGCTGGTTTGCTGCGGGCGCAGGGTGTGCCCACCCAGACCGGCGAGTTTGGGGCCGACATGTTGGTGGAGATTGCCAATGATGGGCCGGTGACCATTCTGCTGGAGATGTGAAGCGGTTTTATATCAAATTCCAATACTTTCGTGGTATACCTATTTAAGCTGGGAAGTTTTTTCCAGGCCGGGGCGCTTTCTCACGTCCATAGCTGCCCAGGGCTGTTAACCGGTTAGGCGCGAGCATTCACGGCGTGCATGCAAAGGAATGTAGAAGAAGAGGATGCAAAACGATTTGAAAGTCAGGACAGCATTGTTATACCTATCGGCTTTGGATGATTTTTCAGGATATCAGGAGTTTAAAAAGAGATGAATATTGCCAGATTGTTTCAGGCTGTAGCCATGTTTGCCTGGCTGGGCTTTTTTGTAGTGATTGCACTGGTTGTGGTGCAAGCCTCGCGCAAGACCCCCGTCAAGCGCGGCGGCACACTGGTTTTGATCGTGGCGCTGGTGGCGATTGTGTTCAGCACGGTCAGCGCCGGTTTGGTCTTCATTGAGCCGCAGGAACGGGGCGTGGTCATTTCGGCCATCGATCCCAGAGGTTACCGCGAACAGGCATTGCAACCCGGTTTGCATTGGGTGATCCCCTTTGCCGAGTCGGTAGTAACCTATCCCATTTCGCGCCAGACGTACACCATGTCGATCGCTCCCTCTGAAGGGCAAATCTCGGGAGACGACTCGATTGAAGCACGCACCTCGGACGGCCAGAAAGTATTGATCGATGCCTCGATCATCTTTGCCGTGGATCCAGCTGAAGTGGTGAAGGTGCATATCACCTGGCAGAATCGCTATGACCGCGATCTGGTGCGGGCACAGGCCCGCGGCGTGATCCGCGATGCGGTTTCGCAGTTTGGGATTGAAGAGGTATACAGTTCCAAGCGCTTTGAACTGGTGGATATGGTGCGCACCGAGTTAAAGAACAAGCTTGACGAGAACGGTTTGATCCTGGTGGATTTTGTGCTGCGCAATATTTCCTTCTCGGATGAATATGCGGCCTCGGTGGAGCAGAAGCAGATTGCCGAGCAACTGGCCCAGCAGGGCAAGTTTGTGGTCGAACAGAAGAAGCAGGAAGCTGAACAAGCCCGCCAGATTGCCGAGGGTAGGGCTGACGCAGCCGTGATCGAAGCCCAGGGTCGGGCAGATGCCCGCCTGATCGAAGCTGATGCCGAAGCCAAAGCACTGCTATTGGTGGCGGCGGCTATCAGGGACAACCCCGATCTGCTGACCTACCAGTACATCAACCAGATCACTCCCAATATTGAAGTGATGCTGCTGCCCAGCAATGCGCCGTTTGTTTTCCCGCTGCCGCAGATGGGGCCGACAGCTCCCTCCAGCATAATTCCGGGTGAGTAAAACCGGCGGCTCTTAAAGAAATATAAAAAGACCGGCTCAGGATTTTCTACCTGAGCCGGCTTTTGTTATCAAACCGTACGCCAAGCTGGCCGAAGTATCAGTTTGATTCACAGGTTTGGCACTTGCTTTTATAATAAATATGATGACAGAAGAAAAAGCGATCTCCGAGCATTTGCAGGGCATTCTGGATACACTGCCTGAAAAACCGGGCTGCTATCTGATGAAGGACGAAGGCGGCAAGGTCATTTACGTTGGCAAGGCAGTCAACCTGCGCAGCCGGGTGCGGTCTTACTTCCACAAGAGCGCCCAGCAGGATGGTAAAACGCGCCAGCTTGTGCAGCGCATCGCCCATATTGACTGGATCGTGGTCGGGTCAGAGCTGGAAGCCCTGATCCTGGAAATGAACCTGATCAAGAAGTACCGCCCGCGCTACAACGTGCTGCTCAAGGATGACAAACGCTACCCCTACATCAAGGTGCATTGGGCGGATGCTTTTCCCAAAGTGACCATTACCCGCAACATGCTCGAAGATGGCTCGCGCTATTATGGCCCTTATACCAGTGTTTGGGCCATGCACCAGACCCTCGATCTTTTGCGGCGGGTATTCCCTTACCGCACTTGCGACCGTGACATCACCGGCAAGGATGCCCGCGCTTGCCTGTATCATGACATCAAACTTTGCACCGCACCCTGCATTGGGGCGGTCGATCAGCAGGGCTACCGGGCGGTGATCGAAGACTTGTGCCAGTTCCTGGAAGGCAAGACCGGGCCGATCATGCAGCGTTTGCGGGCCGAGATGGATCAAGCCGCCGAGGAACTGCGCTTTGAGCAGGCGGCCATTCTGCGTGACCGCATGCAGGCCATCGAACGGGTGGTGGAACGGCAGAAGGTCATCTCCACCGAGCAGATGGATTCGGACGTGATCGCCATGGCACGCTCCAATGGCGAAGCTTGTGTGCAGATCTTTTTCATCCGCAGTGGCAAGCTGATCGGCCGCGAGTATTTCATTCTGGAGGGCACGGAAGACGAGGCGGATAGCGAGGTGATGGCTGAGTTCGTCAAACAGTTCTACGAGAAAGCGCCCAGCGTGCCGCCTGAAGTGTTGCTGCCCAACGAGATCGAGGAAGCCCGCATCATCCAGACCTGGCTGAACACCCGCCGCAGCGGGGCCAAGGTGAAACTGCGCGTGCCGCGCAGAGGAAAGTCGCATGATTTGGTGGAGATGGCTACCGAGAATGCGATGGAGACATTGAAATCCCTGCGGGCGCAGTGGGAGGCCGACACCAACCGCCAGACCCAGGCCCTGGCTGAATTGCAGCAGGCCTTTGGTCTGGCGGAAGCCCCCAACCGCATTGAGTGCTATGACATTTCCAACACCCAGGGCACGGCTTCGGTAGGCAGCATGGTGGTTTTCGAGCAGGGCGTACCGGCAAAAGGGTTGTACCGGCGATTTAACATCAAGACCGTGGTGGGACCGGATGATTTTGCCAGCATGGAAGAGGTTCTGGTCCGTCGCTTCCGGCGCTGGGAGGCGGCGCAGTCTGCCCAAAAGCTGGAGAAGAAACCTGATCCTTCTTTTGCCATGCTGCCGGATGTATTGATCGTGGATGGCGGCAAAGGCCAGCTTGGCCGGGCGGTGAAGGTGCTGGACGAATTTGGATTGACCGGAAAAATAGTTGTAGCCGGTCTGGCCAAACAGGAGGAGGAACTTTTTCTGCCAGGTCAGGAAGCGCCAATCATTCTGGAGCGCCATTCCCAGGGGCTGTATCTGGTGCAGCGTGTGCGGGATGAGGCGCATCGCTTTGCCATCACCGCCCACCGTAAACGACGCACCAAAATCGGCCTGGCTTCAACTCTGGATTCCATCCCCGGGGTAGGCCCCAAGCGGCGCAAGGCGCTTTTATCCCGTTTTGGCTCGCTGGATGCTATTCGCTCTGCCTCAATCGAGGAACTGGCAGAAGTGCCTGGTGTCACTTTGCAGCTTGCCCAGGCGGTCAAGTCGCAACTGGAATAGCGTTTGCCCGATTGACTGAAATGAAAACAGGTTCCAGCGCACCTGGAACCTGTTATTGGTTGATTAAACCGTATACCGAGCTTGCATTCCCTGGCACTGCCTCCAGGGCAAGTGTGTCCCCATGTGGGGTCGAGGTATCGGTTGTTTTTTGCTTGCGATCAGGGCACAGCTTTGTACAATTGATTGCCATAGGCCAGCAGGATCACCCGGTTGCCTGGCGAAACAATGGTGAAAGCTGTGGGCCGCCCTGTCGGAAGGAGATAGTCCGGGTCAAATTTGGGGTAGAATTTTTCGCTCAAGGTTTTCAGGCGGGCGGTGAACTGGAAGATCACCCCTTGCTGGCTGTCCAGGATGGACAGGGAAGAGAAAGGCGCTGAGTTGGCGATGAATTGGGTGAATTCGGGCTGCATTGCACCCGTGCCGACAGACAGCGCCTGGGTGGCATTGTAGTCTGCCAGGTTGAGGGTCATTTCAGTGCAGGTGGTCGGCTGGTTGAAAATTCGCGGGTCACAGATAGTGATCGCACCTGTGTTGTGCAGCAAATAGACAGCATCTTCAAAATAGGCCAGATTGATCACATCGCTTAAAACCGGGATCGAGGCGTCAAAAAAGAAGCGCGGTTCCTTCTTGGAGTAATCCAGCGATGAGATTTCCTTCTCGGTGCTGAAGTCGATAAACCAGACTGCGTTGTTCTTGGGGTCGAGCACATATAACCGCCCTTCCTCAGTGATCTCCACATCTTTCACTTCGCCCCAACCATTGTCAGGTGTCTGGAATTTGCCGCCGACCGGGGGAAGATCCGGGATGCAGAAAAGATAATTGCCAGCACCGTCCACGGCCAGGATGGTGGCCCCCATGGGGGCGGGTTTGCTGAACTTCTTTTTCTGTAGAGCCACCATGTCCACCAAAGGCTGGATGGTGAGATTGTTTTCCACTTGTCCTGGACCGCATTTAAAACTTTGATCGAGGCTATATTCGAAGTTTTGACCCGACTGGATCAAACGATAGATATTGCCCTGATTGCCATCCAGGAAGTAGACCTCGGTTTCGGTGGCCACCATGCGGGTGATTTGCAGAGATTTGTCCAGTTCTTTGGAAAGGATGGGAAAGAAGTTCAGACGGGTGATATCAAGGATGGCATCCAGCTTGCTTTCAGCCTGGCTGCGCAGGTTGCGAGAAGATTCGCTTTGTCCATAGTTTTCCGCTTCATCAACCCAGGCCAGTACCTGCATCCAGCTGCTGGCACGCAGGGCGGGATCTGAAGTCAGGTCTGCTTCGGCGGCGGCGGTCAATGCCTGGTTAAGGTAAACCTGATGCTGCTGATTGCGTCCGCTGGCAAAATAGATCATGGATGCAGCCAGGGCGATCACGACCGGAACGATGATGGCAATTGCCAGCATGGCTTTTGGTGATACCGTGTGGCTATGGCTTTCTCCCGCAGGCAGAAGACGGGCAAAAAACCTGTTCAGGTGGTTTTTTATCCTGCCATGAATGGCTTTGGCGCTTATCCAAAGGTCTGCCAGTTTTTCTTTCAACTCTGGCTGTTTGCGTTGTGGTCGGGAGCGCGGGGCAACCTTTCCAGTCTGCGGTTTTTCGGTGTCACCAGCCGGTGTTGATGGGACGGGACGGTGAGGCAGGGGTGTTGGCTGGCTTTCCGGGGGAATACCGGCTGCCGGGCTGTCATCCAGCGGCGGGGGCATGAACATCCCTGCGGCCGGAGTGAGGGGTTCTGCCACTGGGGGGAAGTCCAGGACTGGTGCTTTGACGGGTACGGCGCCGGGCTGGTTTTCGTTGGGGCTTTCCGCCTGGCGCGGCTGATAAATGCGTCCCTGACCCTGGCGGAACTGGATGACCACAGCTTCCAGGTCAGTTGGTGCAGGTTGAAGGATGCGGCGGCGGATCTGCCCCAGCGGCAGACGTGAAATCTCTTCCAGTGTGCCCGTTGACCAGCTTTCAGGTGGATTGGGGCAAAAGATCAGGAGATCACCCGCGGCTGTTTCGGTTTGAAAATAACTGAGCTGTATCGTTCGTCCCACACCCAGCCCGCGGCCGGCGGTAAAAGGTTCGTAAAATGTCTGGATGCCGGTCTTGCCCAAAAAGAAGGAATGCGTGTCGCCGGCATGTATCATGAACAACTGGTTTCTACGCAAAACAGCCAGATTGAAGATGCCGATTTCCTGCTGACTTTCCTGCCCAGACTGATTTCTTTTTAAAAGAAAAGCGTTCAAACTTTCTGCCACAGAGCGCATTGCAGTGGTGGCGGTGCCGCGGCATTGGTAATAAACAGATGCCAGGTGTTCCAGCAGTTCGCTCATCTGACTGGATGGGAAGCGGGTATCGCCTTCCAGGGTCAGAAAGAGAAAAAGAAGTTCGCCCATACGGTTACGATGGCTTTTGGGCGGAGCATTTTTGACCAGCAAACCAGGAAGTCTGGCAATTTCCTGGCCGGCACGGCAATGGAGTGGCAAAGAATAAATATCGAACACAATCTTTTCCTGTTTTGTTTTCTTTATGGTTTGATTATACATCCATTCGGATTTCACATTTTTTCCCAACAGATGTTTCCGTGATCAAACCGGGCATGCTTGTCCTGAAGATCAGGTTGCATGGTCTGTTCCCGATTTGCCACGGAAACGAATTTTGATTGCCCCCGCCCCCACCGAACTCCTTTTCCACGGCAAATCCCAGAGACCCAGAATCTTTACTTAATTGGCCTAAAGTTTGGTATGATAAATAACAACTTTGGGGAGATAATGGTTGGTCATCTTTCTTGCGGCCGGAACAGCATATTTAAAGTTTTACTTGTTTTTTATTATCAGATTGGTATACTTAAATAACAGTTAACTCCGTAGAATATAAAAGGATTCACCGAACCTGGCATGTTTGTTGCATTCCATGGTGGGAGGAACCAGATTTATCCTTAGAATTACTGTTCAGGGAGATGAGTGAAACGATTTCACATCATCGGGTAAATTGTCCAGGAGGATTTAGATGAAGACATTGAAAATCGTTGTTCTGATCGCCATGTTGGTAAACATGGTCTTTCTCACCGGGAGTGCGCCAATGGATGCCGGTCCGCTACATCCTGAGGCCAGTATTCCGTCGCATGAATTGAGCGCGCCGGAAAAGGTTTCACCCCGCCCGGCAGCAGTCCAGGGTACCGGCGATCAGATTGTGAATGGTTGGCCCCCAACCAATTATGGCGGTTCCGGCGTGGCGACAAATCCCGCATATCCCACGCGGGTCATTTTGAATGGCTTTGTGGGGGATTATGCCTGGGCGTTGTATGTGTTTACCCTGCCGCCAGAAGTTGCTGTTGATGGCGCCAACCTGCTCGATTTGAATATCGGATTTTACGGCGGCGATTTCAACGCTGGCGGCGATCCGCCTGCCATTGAGCTGTGGAACTACAATTTAAGTGGATATGCCACCAACCCCGATCCGGCTTATGAACCTCTGGGTTGGCACATGATCAATAGCAATGACCTGCCCGGTGGCGCCCCGATAACGGACTTTGTGGATAATAATGGGCAAATTTGGGTACGCGTCCGAACCTATCCTGGCGTGTCGGCCTATGTGGACAAGGTCAAGGTGTCTTATGTTTACAACAAAGCACCCAACCAGCCCATTCTTGTTTCGCCAGCCAACCACACCATCAATGTTTCCACTTACCCCACGTTTACCTGGAACAAGAATGGCAATGACAATAGCGTCAGCTATACGGTGCTGTTGCAGCGCTTTGGCGACCCGAATTTCTCTGTTGTCCCCGGTTGTATCGATGTCTTCACCAATACCTGCACGGCTACCGGCTTCCCTGTAGCAGGCACGCCTTTGCTGCCCGGCTGGGCTTATGACTGGAAGGTGCGCGCCAAGGATGTCAGCGCTTACACGGTGGACAGCACCACTTTCTGGAAATTCACCACCTACGGAACCTGTCACCCATTGACCTTCAACGTGTTTGGCGATTCCGGTGTGACGCCATTGACCTCGCCAGCCAATTCTGTAGGCTGCCCGGCCAATCATTTCTATGCTGGCACGTTGGTCAATCTGACCGCCCAGCCGGATACCGGCAAGGAGGTCTACAGCTGGACCAATACGAATGATGACACGTTGGAAGGGTTGACCAACACCCTGACCATGCCGGCCGCTGCACATGCGGTTGACATTGTCTATGAACCCTCCTGCTATAAATTGACCGCAGCCCACACCGGCAACGGCCTCAACCCCACGGCCAGCCCGCTGCGCTCCTCGCCCACCTGTGATACCCAGGGCAATGGCTACTTTGTGTATGACGAAGTCATCACCATGACTGCTTATCCAGATCTGCCGCTGTGGTATCTGGCGAGCTGGACCGGAACCTCCGGGGCCTTCAATAATACGGTGACCATGCCGCCTTACAACCACACGGTAACTGCCAACTATGCGCAAGCTTGCTATTCCCTGACCCTTGCCCACAATGGCAATGGCGCTAATCCGGTGGCCACACCGCTGAAATCCACGGGCTGCGAAAATGGCAAGTATCTGGCGGGCGAGGCGATTACCCTCAATGCCACCCCGGACTTCGGCTATTCGGTCAGCGGCTGGACAGGCACGAACAATGACGTCAGCACCAGCAGCACCAACACCCTGACCATGCCCAATTTCAACGCCAATGCCTCGGTAACCTATGCTGCGGCTGGCGCCACCGCCACTATCAATGGGAGTGTCAGCCTGACGGGCCGTCCGGTTCCGCCGAACAATCAATGGTTGACCACTTTGACGGTCAAGCTGCTTTCGCCTGGCACGTCCACTGTCCATTACACTTTCACGGTGAACACCAATAATATGGGGCAGTTCAGCCTTCCGGGCTTGATCCCCGGCACCTACGATATTCAGGTCAAGGGCGCTACCACGCTGCAAAACAAGCTGCCTTCAAAGGTAGTGGCAGATGGCCTGAATACTTTCACTCTGGGTACGCTGAAAGAGGGCGATTCGAACAATGACAATTATGTCAATGCCACCGACTTCTCCTTACTGGCGGCGTCCTACGGTAAATGCCTGGGCACCACGGGTTACAATGATTACACGGATTACAACAACGACAACTGCGTGACCGGAGCTGACTTCTCATTGCTGGCTGCCAATTACGGTCTCGGAGGACAATAGTGAGATTCTTGCGATCCATAATACGGTTCAATGCAGCGCCAGGGGTCCTGGCGCTGCTGTTCCTTCTGTCGGCCTGTTCACCACAGGCAAAGGATGCAACCTCGCCAGCAGTGGCGACGGTTACACCGATTGTGCTGGCTGTTGAGGCGGCAGCCGGGGAAGAAATGCCCCAGCCGCCTGAACAAACGGCCAGCTTGATGATGCAGTTGCCAGGGGATCTGCCAGTTGCCGGCTCGGAGTTTGAGGTTGTTGTCATGGTTGACACCGGTGAACAGGATGTGGACACCGTGCAGATCAGCCTCAATTTTGACCCCAACCTGTTGGCGGTGGTGGTTCTGAAACCCGGTTCGGTCTTCCCCACTTTGCTGCAATCCACTTTTGATAACCAGACGGGCAGCATCGATTTTGCCGCTGGTTTGCTGGGTGAGAAAGTCAATGGCAAGGCAGAAGTGGTCAGGCTTCAGTTGAAGTCGCTTCAGGAAACCCCGGCCACTGCCCGGCTTTCTTTTCACTTTGGGCTGCCGCGTGAAACGGGTGTTTATCTGGAAGGATATTCGGTGCTGAAGGATGACGGTGCGGCAGAACTCAGCATTCCATTGCAGGCTCCCTTTACTGAATGATCTTTTTCGGTTTTGAAATGAATGCATGCCCCCCTGGCCCGTTCAGGGGGGCGTTTGGTTTTGTGCCAGATGGATTTTTTGTCATCATTCCAAAGCATGAGAAAGTACTGCAATCGCGTCATGGCATTCTCAAGAAAGCTTGACATTTACGATTTTCCAAAACGGTCAAGGTCATCCAGACCAAAGTAGATGCAAAATGCTGATGATCATGGGCTGCCCTCTGCCGCCATTTCTCTCCCGGCACGGATTGGATTTGTAAATCAGACTTCATAGGCCGGGGGAGGAAAAGAAACGTGCTGTGTTGAGCAGCGAAGCTGCTCAACACAGCACAAAAAGCTCCCCTTCCCGCAGAAGAATGAATTGAGATTCGTCACGCAAGCAGCGGGGAGGGGAGTTCGAGGGGTGGGGTGAATAAACCCTGGTGATGCACAGACCGTGTTTCGTCCGGCCTTGTGCCATCAATAAAAGAAACAAATGGAAAATTAACTTTGAGAAAGCCCTGGCAATCGCGTTTCACCCGCTTTTCAATCCCCTTTATTTGTGGTAATCTTGTTTTTCAGTTATGCCAATTGCAGGAGGAATTTTCTGTGGCCAAACGCTTTAAAATTTCTTTCGAGCTTATCCTGATCCTAGTCGTCATGGTTGTTCATGTTTCCATGGCCGTGCGTCCGCCCAACAGTGTGATGAACTGGTTTGTGGCCGACGATGTCTTTTATTATTTCAAGACAGCCCAGAACATTGCCGCAGGAAACGGAGTGACCTTTGACGGCCTCTCGCTTTCCAATGGATTCCACCCGCTGTGGATGTTGATCTGTATTCCCATTTTTGCTCTGGCCAATACCACCAATCTGATCCTCCCGCTGCGTATTGTGATGCTGGTGCTGGGTTTGTTCAGCGCCGGAACGGGTGTGCTCCTGTTCCGCCTGCTGAAGAAGGTTGTCTCGCTCGAGGTAGCGGCGGTGGTCTCGCTGGCCTGGGTGCTTTCTCCCAGTGTGCATGCCACGGTCACCCGTCTGGGTCTCGAAACTGGCATCAATGCCTTTTTCATGGTGCTACTGTTCTATATGCTGGCAAATTGGGAAGAAGGCCAGCGCCAGGGAAAGCCTGGCACCTGGAAGCAGGTGCTGTGGCTGGGTTTGGCGGCCGTGCTGGCCCTCTACAGCCGCCTGGATAATGCTTTTCTTGTGTGCATTGTGGGAGCGTGGATCGTGCTGCGCGGCAGCCGCATTGATCGCACCCTTTTCACCGGCGAATTGCTTTCCACCGGGCTGGCTGTTTTTCTGGCTTTTGCTCTTCGCCTGGGCATTTCACATGCATATTACCAGATGGTTTCCTCCCTGATCCTGATGCTGGTGGCGGCCATGGTCATGCGCGCCCTGTTTCATTACCTTTTTGGGTTATATAACCGCACCGTGCTAAGAGAAGCTGGTGCGGCCGAGGTTGGCATGCGTATCCTTTTTTCAACGGCGGCCGGCTCGGCCGTTCTGCTGGCGTTGATGATGATCCTGGCGCGTCTGGGTCTGTTGAACAGCTTTCCCCGCTCGGCCTTGCTGATCGAATTTGGCCTTTCCCTGGTGTTCACCAGTCTGCTGCGCCTTGCTGTGCGCCGCGGTTTTGCGCCTGTTAATGGCGGCGGGTATGGCTTGCGGCAGGTGCTGCAATTTGCTGAATTGCGCCTGGAGAACTGGAAGCTTTTCTGGCGCCGTGCGGCGGCGTATTTCCTGCCGCTGGGCGTGGCGCTGGGCGCGTATATGGTGTTTAATAAAGCTTATTTTGGCACTTCCTCTCCAGTCAGCGGGCAGATCAAACGTTGGTGGGGGACGATCTACACGGTCTACGGGCGGCCAAAATCGGATCTGTGGGGTGTCCTGGGATTTGACCGGGGCGGTTCCTGGCGCATCATCACCGACCCGATCTATGAGCTGGCAAAGACGACAGCTGCAAAGCGCGGTCTGGATGCTGAAAGCAGTTATTACCTGGGGGTGGTCATTGCCGGGCTGGTATTGGTGGCAGTTGTGACGCTGGGCATTCTGGCCCTCAACCGCAAATTCACCGCCACTGCCTGGAAAGAGCTTGGATTTCTGCCCCTGTGGGTGGGCAGCATGATCCAGATGTGCAATTACACCATGACCGGTTATGTGGCTGCCAAAGGCTGGTACTGGGTGGGTCAGATGTTGATCGTTTTTCTGATACTTGCAATCATGGCTGAGATCGTGTGGCAGAAATTGCAGGCTGTGAAGTTGGACAAGCGGGTTCTACAAGCCCTGCCAGTTCTGGTGGCCGTGGTTTTGGTGGTGGTTTATGTTGATTATTCCATTGAACTTGTGCCGCCCACGGTTCGCCCCGAAAATGAAGAGGTTTACCTGGGCGGAGCGCATGGCCTGGAAATGTATACCGAGCCTGGTTCGCTGATCGGTTCCACTGGCGGCGGTGTGCTGGGCTATTTTACCCAGGGTCGAACGATCGTCAATCTGGATGGCTTGATCAACAGTTATGAATATTACCAGTTGATGCAGGAGGGCCGGGCGAGTGAGTATCTTGACGAGATCGGCCTGGATTACCTGTACGGGGCGCGTTATGTGCTGGAAGAAAGCGAACCGTACTACAACACTTTCCATGGCCGCACTGAATATATCGGCGAGGTGGTGGGGTCATCGTTGATGCGCTATCTGCCGGCAGAGGAGTAAAGGATAGCAACGGCCACGCAAAGCGTGGCCGTTGCTTTTTGTCAACCCTGAAAAGGGTGGTCTCACTGATGGGTGATGAGTCGTTCTGTATGGTATGTGTCCAAGCTGTACAGAAATCCGACCTTTCCAGGGACAGGCGTTGCGCAAGTCGTGCATTCCTAAAAATAACGAGGCTGCCATTTCGGCAGCCTCGTTATTGGGAGAACCGGTGACTGAGCTTGTCGAAGTGACCGGTTTGATTCAAAGCATATTTCTACAAAAACCCTGTCACCAGCGCCAGCAGGAGGCCGCCGGCGATGACGCTGCCCAACTGCCCGGCGGTGTTGGAGCCCATGGCGTGCATCAGGATGAAGTTGTGAGGATCTTCCTCCTGTGCCATCTGGGCCGAAATGCGGCCAGCCATGGGAAAGGCGCTGATGCCGCAGGCACCAATCAACGGATTGATCTTGCCACCCGTAACGAAACACATTAGTTTGCCAAATAATAAGCCCATGACTGTGTCCAGAATGAAGGCCAGCAGACCAAGGGCCAGGATCATCAATGTCTTGGGGTCGATGAAACTATTGGCTGTCATGGTTGAGCCAATGGCCAAACCCAGGAAGAGGGTGGCGACGTTGATGATCTCGTTCTGGGCCGACTTGTCCAGGCGGTCCACTACTCCGCTTTCCTTGAGCAGGTTGCCAAGCATCAAGGTGGCGATCAACGGGGCCGCGTCTGGGGCGATCAGGCTGATGATGACCGTGACGGCCAGGGGAAAGATGATCACGGCCGCTTTGGAAACGGGGCGCGCACTGTATTCCATGCGGATGCTGCGTTCTTTTTTGGTGGTCATCAAACGCATCACTGGCGGCTGGATGATGGGGATCAGGCTCATATAGGAATATGCCGCCACGGCGATCGGCCCCATCAATTCCGGGGCGAGGATGTTGGTCACAAAGATGGCGGTTGGTCCGTCAATGGCACCGATCACGCCGATTGAAGCCGCCTCGTTGAGCGGGAAGCCCAGCAGAGTGGCTAGGATCAGTGTGCCATAGATGCCAAATTGCCCCGCCGCACCCAACAAGACCATGTGCGGCATGGCCAGCAAGGGGCGAAAGTCGATCATCGCCCCGACCCCAATGAAGATCAATAGTGGAAAAAGTTCCGTTTTGATGCCGGCATCATAGATCACCTTGAACACGCCATGATCGGCCGACATGCCCAGGTTTGCCAGGATGCAGCCAAAGCCGATCGGCAGCAGCAGGTTGGGCTCGTACTCCTTGACGATCGCCAGGGCGATCAGGATGCCGCCTACTGCGATCATCACCGCATTGCCCCAGTAGAAATTGGCGAAGCCTCGCGTTATTTCTTCAAGGATTGACGAAAAATCCATGTTGACCTCTCTCAGTCACTGAATTCCATCAGCGGTTGGCCGTGCTTGACAGTATCGCCGGGGTGGACATGAACGCGGGCGATCTTGCCGTCGCGGCTGGAGCGGATGGCATTTTTCATTTTCATGGCTTCCAGGATGCACAGCTCCTGACCGTTGGTAACTGTATCTCCTTCATGGACACTGAGTGAAAGGATGATACCCGGGATGGGGGCAGTGACTGACTTTGCTCCACCCTGCACCGGAACTGCCGCGGCCGCTGCTACCGGGGCGGCTGGCGCTGAAGGCAGCGGCGCAGACGGGACGCTTTGCAAAGCTGCGGTCTGCACTTCTTCCGGCCAGACTTCAAAAGTTTCACCGTCCACTTTTGCCAGGATGGGACGGGCTTTCAAGTCCTCGACTTCTACTTCATAGGTTTCATTGTCAACTTTGACACGTAGTTTCATCAAAACCACCTCGTGATCTCTATCAATGGATAGCGGCTATTTCTGCAGGGGCGCAACTTGCCACGCGCTGAGTTCTGCGGATTGGGGCGCGGCAGACAGGCTGGCGCTGGATTTTTGGAAGGCCAGGGCGGCAGCCACTGCTGCCACCGCAGCCAGGCGTTTATGACCGCTGGCGGTGACAACAGGCAGGCCGCTTTCTTCAGTTTCAGCCGGGACTTCTTCAATAGCCTTTTGCCTGGGGTTGGTGATCCTGACCAGGAGTTCCATGAAGCCCCACAGGATGAAGATGGCCACAAAGATCAACAGGCCGCCGATCAGTGTGATCCAAAGGGAAATGACCAGATTGCTCATGGGTTTCTCCTCATTTAAACGGGCATGTTGCCATGCTTGCGCGGCACGGTCTGTTTGCGTTTGTTGCGCAGGGTTTTTAATGCAGCAATGATCATCGGGCGGGTTTCTTTGGGTTCAATGACATCGTCAATGTAACCAGCCTGGGCCGAGGCATACGGGTTGAGGAAAAGCTCCTGATATTCCTGGGTAACTTTGGCGCGCTCGGCATTGGGGTCTTCAGCGGCTTTGATCTGCCGGTGAAAGAGAATGTTGGCGGCGCCGCCAGCACCCATCACGGCGATCTCGGCGCTGGGCCAGGCATAAGTAACATCCGTATCCATGTATTTACTGCTCATGGCGATGTAGGCGCCGCCGTAAGCTTTGCGGGTGACCACCGAAACTTTGGGGTTGGTGGCATTGGCATAGGCATACAGGATCTTGGCGCCGTGGCGGATCACACCGCCGTGTTCCTGGTTGACGCCAGGCAGGAAGCCGGGAGAGTCGACGAAGGTGACCAGGGGGATGTTGAAGCAGTCGCACAGGCGCACAAAACGGGCGATCTTGTCGGCGGCGTCGATGTTGAGTGATCCGGCCAGCACACTGGGTTCCTGGCCGACAATGCCCACGCTGTATCCGCCAATGCGGGCCAGGCCGATCAAGGCGTTTTGGGCATAGGTGGATTGCAATTCAAGGAAGGAGCCTTTGTCCACCACCATCTCGATAATATCGTGCATGCAGTAAGGGGTTTGCGGATCGATGGGTACGATCGAGTTGAGCGCCTCATCCATGCGGTTAGGGTCGTCCACTGGTGGCACGAAGGGTGGAACCTCCATATTGTTGTTGGGCAAATAGCCGACCAATCGCCGGGCAAGGGCCAGAGCGTCCTGGTCGCTGGGAGCGGCCATGTGGGCGATGCCGCTGATGCCCAGATGAGTGGCCGCGCCGCCCAGGCTTTCAAAATCAGTTTCCTCGCCAGTAACCGACTTGATGACTTCCGGTCCGGTCAGGAACATGAAGGATTGCTTTTCCACCATGATGATGAAATCTTGCAGGGCGGGCGAATAGGCTGCGCCGCCGGCGCAAGGACCCATCACCAGACTGATCTGGGGCACCACGCCGGAGTACTGCGAATTGCGGCGGAAGATTTCGGCGTAACCGCCCAGACTGTAGATGCCTTCCTGAATGCGGGCGCCGCCAGAGTCGACCATGCCGATCACTGGCGCGCCATTGCTGGCGGCCAGGTCCATCACCCGGCTGATCTTGTGGCCTTGCATTTCGCCCAGCGAGCCGCCGCTCACGGTGAAATCCTGCGCATAAACATAAACGGTGCGGCCATCGATCTGGCCGTAGCCAGTGACCACACCGTCGCCCAGGAGCTTTTCATCATCGAGTTCCAGGTCGTGCTTGCGGGCAGTAACAAAACCCTCCAATTCCTGGAATGTACCCGGATCAAGCAGAAGGTCAATTCGTTCGCGGGCTGTCAGTTTGCCTTTTTCATGCTGCTTTTCAATCCGCTTTTCGCCGCCGCCGAGACGGGACTTTTTGCGTTTTTCGCGCAATTCAACAATACGGGGATCTTCTGGCATAAGCATTCCTCTGATGGGTGAAAAAATGGATGGGTTGACAGACAAATCAAGCCTGAACACAGTCAGGCACTTGCAAATTTTATAAAATTTTATCATACTTTAATGTGTTTCAAATTTGGCTCTCTGGGAATGGGTGCACTAAAAGTATGTAGAAAATCACGCCCCAATTGCTGTTACTGCGAAGGAGCGACACTTGCACCGCACGCGCACTTGCCCTGGAGGCAGTGCCAGGGAGTGCAGGTGAGCGACTGTGGCTGCGAAGCGTCCAAGCTGTGATGGGGATTGCCACGTCGGTTGAAATCCTCCTCGCAGTGACAAAATTTACACTATTTTAGTGCACCCTCTGGGAATCTTATCCTTTGGATGGCAGAGCGTTATTTCCAGGTTGGATTTTGCAGGTTGTCTGGTCGAATTCGAAAAATTGTGGGTCGGGTTTGTGTTTTGGATTGATAACTAACCCAGAAAGGATATCAAATCCTCCAGCCAGGCGCGTGCCACACATGGAGAAGGCAGACGGTATAATGCCTCGGTGGGGCGTTCCTGCGCCGCAACCAGGATGGGAATTCCGCCCATGCTACGCAGGGCAGAAAATGCGATCTCGTCCTTGTCATCATCGCCCAGGTATACGGGAACGCTGTGCGATAGAGGTTCAAATTGCAGGATGGTCTCAATCGCAATTTTTTTTGAGGCGAATCGCGGACAGACTTCTAAAAAATTTTGCCCTCCCAGCAAATGCAGCATGGATTGTTCGATATATTGCCGGGCAATGCCCCGTGCTTGATGGATGGTGTGCTGCGCTTCCTGCTCGGCAGCCCGGCTGCCGTGGATGGCCAATGACCAGCCCTTGTCTTCCAGGTAGAAATTGTGCTTTCCCTCAAGCAGTTTTTCCCAGCAGGGCTTGATGCGCTCGATCACTGGCCGAACCGTATCAAAAGCAAGCATATCCATGCGCTTGCCCTTGGGGTCGCACATTTCAACGCCGTAGGTGCCTGCCAGCCAGATGCCTTCAAGAGGCACGAGGGCGCAGATATGCGCCAGCCGCCGCCCGCTGATGATGGCAGTGTGCAAGCGCGGGTGCCGCGACAACCGATGCAGAAGGTCAATTAGTTCATCATCTGGTAGTATCACATCCGGGTTGGGAGCAAATTCTGCCAATGTGCCGTCATAATCAAGGAACAACCAAATATGCTGCCCGGTCTTTAACGGTGAAAATAAATTTTGGGGAGCAATTTCGGCGGGATATTTCATACGCATTCTTTCAACAAAGGGGCGATTTTGTTTGTGAACAAGGCCTGCCAGGTATAATGCAGGCGTACACGCCGGCGGAAGCGGCTGAGCGGGTTGTTTTCCACCAGTTTAGCCAGAGATTCGGCCGTTACCGCTGCCGGCTGGCGGGGATCGAATTGCAGCACATCGTCCCGGCCAATTTCTTCGGCCGCAGGAATATGAGAACACATTACTGGAACACCGGATAGACCTGCTTCGAGTACCGGCATACCAAACCCTTCGCGATGGCTGGGCATGAAGATTACATCACTGATGCGGAAGAGGTCTCCGACGATGGTTTCATCAATGGTGAAAGCCTGGCTTGCATCCATACCGCATTCGTAGATGAAAGCCATTTGATGTTCCAACCCCAGTTCTCGGCGCTGCTCTTTCAGGGACTGGAAATAGGCCAAGTTGGAGGCACTGTGCGGGTCGGGCGGGCCGGTCAAGATCAGGCGCGGATTTTGTACATGTTTTTTTAAAGCCTGCAAAACTTGCAGGGCGTATTCTATATTTTTTGCCTGGGTGACCCGCACGGGCATGAGGACGATCATATCACTGTGCAGCAGTTGCAGTTTTTCAATCAACTGCTGGCTTTGTGGAGAAAGACCAAGCAGGGTGGCAGGTTTGACCCCATTGTGGACCACATGCACTTGATTAGGCGCAAGGTTTAGCAGGCTGCAAAGTTCTGCCTGTCTTTTTTCAGATACGGCCACAAAATCAATCTTGGGATGCGTCTGGCGCAGCAGATCCCACGGGTAACCATTATGTACTTGGTGACATGAATTGGGACTGGTCCAGGTGAGGTCATGAGTCCAGGCAATGACATGGCTGATCTGTTCGTTTTCCAGCAGTTGGAACAGCGCTGCGGTCAACGGCAGGTTGAAATGTTTGCTGAAAATATTGTGCACAATAAGATGGTTTACCTGTGCCAGCACGGGGAAAAGTATCTTCTGAATCTTGTTGACCAGGATATCGAAATTTTCCGGCACATGACCTTTTTCAAGTACCTGACTGGCTTTGAGGATGGTTTTATGCTGACTGTCGAGAAGAGGGTGGAAAATGCCCCGGCAGGAATCTGGTAACGCGGATGAGTCGCCGCGGCCGGCGATCACGTCCACTGCAAAGCCATTTTGCGTCAGCACCTGTGCCTGGGCATGGATGACGGCCTCCACGCCGCCAATCACCGGCGGGGCGGAGTAATGTAATATCCCGATGTGGTGTTTTGCCATGCGCAGCTCCTAAATATTCAGGTTGGAAAGAGTGGAAAGTTGTTTTTCCAGCCAGGCGTTGATGTCTTCTTGTTCAACGTTGGTTCTTAAGAAATCTGTGCGCTTTTGCCGCTCTTTTTGGGGCATGATCAATCCCCGGTGCATTGCTTCTGCAGTGGCATAAACGTCACAAGGCGAGATGATCAAGGCACCTTTGCTCAATTGTTGGGAAGCACCGGTTTGTTCGGAGAGCAGCAGGACGCCGTTGCGTCGGTTGACCACCGGGCCTTCCTTGGCGACCAGGTTCATGCCATCGGCAATCGAATTGACGAGCAATACATCGTACTCCTTTAGGGCAGCTACGGCTCTGGGGTAGTTGTCTCCCACCAAAAGCCGCACCGGCTCCCATTCACTATTGCCATAGGTGGCGTTGATCCGTCCGGCAGCTGCCATTGACTCGTCCAGGTAGTCCTGGTACTCCATCACGTCCATGCGTGATGGAATTAGTAGTGCCAGGAAAGTGACAGCGTTGACATGTTCCGGATGAAGTTCCAGCATTTCTTCAAATGCCTTGAATCCTCGAATGATATTTTTACTGGGTTCGATGCGATCAACGCGCAGAATCATTTTTCGATTGCCAACGATTTCCCGTAAATCTTTTTCATAGGCCTGGGTTTCAGGGGCATCGGCCAGGGCGCGTAATGACTGCACGTCAATGGAGATGGGAAAGTCGCGCACATGTGTGATGTTTTTTTTGTAGCGGACGGTTCTGCTGCGAAAGTTGACCCGAGCGCTGGGAAGATAGCTTTGACAGGTGCGGATGAAGTTCAGCGCATCATCTTTGGTTTGAAAACCAAGCAGATCGACCGCACACAGGCTGTCAAGGATTGATTGGCGCATCTTGGGAGGTAGAATGCCCCAATACTCTGGACCGGGCCAGGGGATGTGAATGAAATGTAGTATCTTTGCTTGGCTTCGTTTAATTTCATGACGCAGGTTGCAGGCAGTCAGATAAAGATGATAGTCCTGCAGCATAATTAATGTGGGTCGGTTGAACCCTTTGATCGATTCAGCAATGTGTTGTGCGAACAGGCGATTGACCACTACATACCCCTCATCCCAGGCTTTCCAGGTATTGCGGTCGATCACTGGTGCGCGCGAAACATCCCACATGGAATGCTGCAAGAACCACAAAATGGGATTGGCAATCTCATTGTAGTAGCCGTTGTAAGCCTCATCCTTGGGAGAGATGAATTTGATATACAATTTTCGTTCATCGTCCTGAAAGTTCAATTCACCCTCGTCCCACAAGCTGTCTTCACTGCTCATCGCGCAGGAGATCCAGGTGACGTCAATATGGCTGGTCAGCCCTGTTAAGGCGGTTACCAGACCACCGCTGCCGCGTTCCATGATACGATCACCGACATCATTGCGGCTGAAGGAGACCGGGCCACGATTGGAGGCAATGATCACATATGGTTGGGATTGGTTTTGAGCCATTGGAAAACTCCTTAATTTCCTGTGTTTGTTTGCTTCTGTAGCTCGTTGCTGGAGGAAATGGCCATATCAATGAACACAGCAGCCGTCCAGCCAAATACTTCAGCGGCTTTTTGGGAAGGTTCACCGGTATGAGAGTTGTAGTACTCGAACATGCTGCGATTTTTCATGATCAGATTCAGGGTCTTGTCTCTGAGATCTTGGGCGAGTTGATCCCTTCCAAGGTTTTTTAAAGCTTCTGCGAAGAAATAATTGATATTTGCCCACACAGGGCCACGCCACATTTTTTCGGGATCGTAATGGGGATCATTGTAGGCCACAGTGGGCAGGGCGTATTCACCCCAAAATTCTTTGGGGTTGGTGAGGTGATCAATCAGCCGGTTTTCAATATTCCTGGGCAGGCGGTTAGTCCATAACGGGTAGAGGTTGAATGGGGTGATCACATTAATAGGGTTATTGTTGATCGTTGCCTGGAAGATGCCAGACTCCTCATCCCAAAAGTCTTCGATCATGCGGTCGACGATGGCATTGGCACGCCGCCGCCACATGTCGGCTTCTACTTGCAGGCCGATCAGGTCAGCAATACGGGCCAGGGAATCCATTTGAATGCACAGGTAGGTGTTCAATTCTGGTGATTCCACCGGCATACCGTAATCCCATAAAGGACTGTCATCCAGCCCGGAAGAGTAGGGATGATTATATTGGGCCAGTCCGTCGACATCGTCATCGTTCATTGAGAACCACCAGGCATTCCATCTAACCAGGGGAATGTAGATGTCTTCGAGAAAATGGATATCCGGGTCCGTTTCGTGCAGCTTGGTTGCCACCCATGCTAGGATGGGTGGTTTGGTCACCTCGGCCCGAATGGGGTGCTCAATTTCGGAAATTACGCCTTCATCATAGACAGCATCAGGAAGCATACCATCAGGAAGCTGTAAGGCCAGCATGGCGCGTATTTGGTTACGGGCCAGTTCAGGATTGGTGTGCTGAAAGGCCAGAGCGTGCATTGCGCTATCCCACAACCACAAGCCGACATAACTGGTTTTGGAGGGCATCATGGCTTCAAACAGAACTTTGCCTTTAGGCTTGATCAGGTTGACGGCCATTACCCACCATGCGTATGCATAAGTCAGGCAGTACTGGTCTGCTACGGGAGGAACCCGGGCAAACCATTCCTGCCACCTCTTTTCACTGGCCTCATAATACACTGAAAAGGCCTCTGGCGCTCCGTGCGCTTCTTCATCGCGGCCAATGGTGAGAGAAATGGCACAATCATTATTGGCTTTAACTACAAAGTCAACTCTGTGACCGCCTTTTTCAGCATTGATTTGATTGAAGACAGGTTCGGCATTGCTGGCATAGAAGAAATCACGCACGGCAACGATCTCGCCGCCAGATGCCAACACTTTGCAGAGTTGTACGCTGACATGAAAACGGATTCCGGCGGTTACGCCAGCAGGCAGACCAAAGACGATCCCCTGGTCTTTGCGAAAGACCAAACTGAAATCTCCGATCCTGGTGCTCATATAGATCACATTGGGATAGGATGTCATTTCAAAATCCAGTTCATGACCATTTTCGTCAATCAGGCATAAATGCTTGATGAAAGGAGGTCGCTGTAGATAGGTTTCGATGCCAGGTTCAACGCTGGTCAGTCGTTCGGCCAGTTTGATGTAGAACTGGGGTTCATCGGCATTTTTGAATACCATTAATCGCGAGCCGCGGTCGCTGAAGGGTACCCGAGAATAGTCAAGCTGATTGCGAAGCATGGTCAATTTGGGTTGGATTAAAGGTTCACACTTGTTTGGGTTTGATTTCTTATCCATGTTAGAACTAGGTTTCCTTTCCATTTTGCTTTTGCGTCTGAAATCGTAGTGAAACGCGATAACAAAATGTGCGTTGTTTCATACTCCAGTGGCGCTATGGCTGGTGTGGGAATGGTGGTGTTCGCCAATTGTGGATGCAAACCAGAAGAAGGTTTGATTAATGAGCATGCGGGTGATCGAGGAGAAATCGCGCATGGTGAGGAGATAGACTAGTGATGATGGGCAAGAGACACAGGGATTTGTGGGCTTAATGATGAGGGTAAGGGATGTTACTCTGCTTCTGTGTTCTTCTCCGGCATCTGAATATTTTGTATTTCCACCTTAAGTGTATCATGATAATATAATTGGTTCTTTGGGAAGTGGCGTGATGTTTAAGCAGGGATGGCGCACAGAGCGCAAAAAAAATCCCGTCAAACTCTTCTTCCAAGGCAAATCCTGGAGACTCAAAAGATTTATTTCCTGACAAAGATCACAAGTTCACCTCAGTCAAATTTTTCTGTTGTTACGTTCTACGGGTTTTCTATACCATTTTTCTTTCTGTTCACCTTGCAGGATTGTAAGCGGGCGTTAATCATTTTTTCATTTTCCTGTGTTAATATGAAATCATAGAAAGAATGTCTGTACACCCCGTTTTATTTGATTGGCAAACGATCCATGCGCAGCACGATCTGCAATACAGGTGTTTTGGGTGACTTGATGTTCAGGAGGTTGTAATGGTATCGAAAAAGTTGTTTTGGATTGTCTCCCTGGTTTTGATCTTTAGCCTGGCTTGCAGTACAACAGGGATGTTGTCTTCTGGTGGTTCAGAAATGAACGAATCCCAGGATGCTGTCGAGCCGCAGGATGTTCCGCCTCCGGTTGCTTCTGCCCCTCCCCAGCCTGTTCCGCAGGAAACTCCCACCCTTGAACCCGTCCTGGAGCCGGAGCCAGAAGAAGAACAGCCGCTCGCCTTGCCGCCTGCTCCAGAGGGACCATTTGGGCCACAATCTTATCCGCCGGGGATCAATCCCCTGACTGGCTTGCCGGTAAATGATCCCGCTAATCTACTTCTCCCGCCTGCATTGATCTCGATCACCAATTGGCCGCCAGCCGCTCGACCGGCAGCAGGCCTTTCCTTCAGTCCCTTTGTGTTTGAGCTTTATATTGGTGAAGGCATGTCGCGCTTCCTGGGATTGTTCTATGGCTCATATCCTCAGGTGACAGATCCGCAGAATGCGGGCAATTCCCTTGTGGGACCGATCCGCTCCGGCCGCCTGCCGTATGAATCCCTGCGTAATTTGTACAATGGTTTTTTGGTCATGTCTTCGGCTTATTCCGGGGTGGCTGCCAATTTGAGCCAGTTCAGCAATATCTATGGCTCGGATGCGGATGATATTAATTCGGCCATGATTCCGGTGGACAGGATCGAGCAGATCGCTCAGAATAATCAGAGACGGCTGGGAGAGAATTCGCTGCAAGCGAATCTCTATGATGAAACCGTGCAGCCGGGCGGCCAGCCTGCCAATCGTTTGTGGTTCATCTATAACCAGATCAACCAGGTTGTCTGGCAGTATGACCCCGAAATTGAGGCCTACCGCCGCTATCAGGACAACGCGGACGGCAAGACCTTCATCCAGGCCACGGACCGGGTTAACGGGGAAGGCTTGACCTACGAAAACGTGATTCTGCTCTTTGCCCAGCACCGGGCTTGCAATGAAGTGGCCTTCGACATTGACCTGCAATATATTCCGCGTGCTCCCGCCATCCTTTTCCGGGATGGGCAGGTTTACCCGATTTACTGGACGACCAAGAGTGAGGAGTATGAGCGCACGACTGGCAAACTGCGCCCCATCCGCTTTATTGACCAGAATGGGAACCCGGTGGCACTCAAGCCAGGACAGACCTGGGTGCATTTGATGCCGCTGGGCAGCACCTATTGGGAGTCGCCCGACCGCCAGGAAGTGCCCCTGAATGATGCCCAATGGGTGGCGGCTGATCCTGCCGGCATGCTTTATAATTTGTTGAATAACAAGGAAGCAGGCTCGGCCAATTGGGTCACACGCTATTATGCTTCCCTCATCACTTATGACCAGACGGTTTGTGAAAAGCTGCGCTGATCCCGTTCAAGAGGTTTGTTGTGAGGGCTGTCTCAATCAGAGGCAGCCCTTTCTTGTTCATTCGAGTACATCCTGAGCTTTTCGAAGGGTGCGCCGATGATGTTCAGCAGGTGACCGCAAGCTTCCATGAGCCTCTCTTCGTTCTTCATTTCCGGCTGTCTGTTCATCGCGCCCCGTAGTATACTTGGAACAGATTTTTATGCAGCCCAATCTCATTGCCAGGGAGAGACACTATGAAGTTGTTAATTGCAGTTGATATGGAAGGTATATCAGGCGTGGTTGCCTGGGACCATGTGAGTTCCACGCATCCGGAATACACCCGTTTTCGCAAGTTGATGACAGCCGATGTCAATGCTGCTGTTGAGGGTGCCCTGGCCGCTGGGGTGGAAGACATTCTGGTTGTTGATGGTCATGGCCATGGCCGCAATATCCTCATTGAAGATCTGCACCCCAAAGCCAGTCTGCATTCGGGCAATGTTGCCCCGTTTGCCATGGTGCAGGGGGTGGGCAGTGACGTGGATGCCGCCATTTTTATCGGTTACCATGCCCGGGTCGGCTCCACGCCGGCCGTGCTCGACCACACCTGGTCCAGCAAGGACGTGGCCAATGTCTGGTTAAATGGCCAGATCGTGGGTGAGACGGCCTTGAATGCCGCTGTTTGTGGGCATTATGGTATTCCGGTGTTGATGGTTTCTGGTGATCAGACTCTGGCAGTTGAAGCCAAAGCAGCCATTCCCGGGATCGAGACTGCCATTGTCAAGACCGCCACCAGCCACCAATCCGCAGAATGCCTGGGAATCCAGCTGGCGCAGCAGGTCATTCGCGAGACAGCGCAGCGCGCCGTAAAACGCTTCAAACAGGGTGAGGGTCCGCAGCCGTATGCGTTGACCAAACCGGTTACGGTCACAGTGGAATTTAAAACATCCGGCATGACTGATGGTTCATCACTGGTGCCGAATGCCACCCGGCTGGATGCACGGCGCATGGAATTTGTCTGCCCGGATATGCTGCAAGCCTACCACGCCTTTCGCTCACTGGTGAATATGACGTTTTAGGGAAAAACGCTGGCCATATTTGTCGAGGTCCGTGATCTGATACGAGGAGAAAGATGTCATTCCCAACCTGGCTTGATCTTCCCCATGGCCGCCTGGATTTCCCGGCCTACTTGCCCGATGCCACTTTTGGCGTGGTGCGCGCAGTGGATGCCATGGACCTGATCGACTGTCATATTCAGGCGGTGGTGATGAACAGTTTTCATCTCATGCAGCGCCCTGGTTCTGCCACGGTGACTGCCCTGGGTGGTTTGCACGCCATGAGCGGCTGGTCGCGGCCCATCATCACTGACTCGGGCGGTTTTCAGGCCTATTCACTCATTCGCCAGAATCCGAAATTCGGCAAATTGACTGACAAAGGTCTGGTCTTTCAACCCGAAGGCAGTTCCCGCAAATACCAGTTGACCCCTGAGAAAAGCATCCAGCTGCAGCTCAGCTATGGCGCGGATGTTGCCATTTGCCTGGACGATTGCACACACGTGGATGCTCCCTACGAGGAGCAATGCCTTTCCGTTGAGCGTACGATTGCCTGGGCGCGCCGCAGCCGGGCTGAGTTTGATCGCCAACTGGCTCAGAAACAACTCTCCCGCGCAGAACGGCCATTGCTGTTTGGTGTTATTCAGGGCGGCGGCGTGCTGGAGCTGCGCCGCCAATGCGCCGAGGCTTTGCTGGAGATTGGCTTTGATGGCTATGGCTTTGGCGGCTGGCCGCTGGATGGAGAAGGTAACCTGCTCATCGATATCCTGGCCTACACCCGCTCTCTCATCCCGGACCAGTATCCGATCCATGCCCTGGGCATTGGCCACCCCAAGAACGTCTTGCAGTGTTACGAACTGGGGTATGGCATCTTTGATTGTGCCATGCCCACCCGCGATGCCCGCCACGGCCGTTTGTACAGCTTTGTTTTTCCCGCAGATGCACCCGGGGCCGGCCTGGATGGTGACTGGCTCAAGTACATTTACATCAATGACGACCAGCATATCCGCGACAACCGCCCGGTTCACGCTGGCTGCGATTGCCTTACCTGCCGCAACTATTCGCTGGGTTATCTGCGTCATCTGTTCAAGATGAATGACAGCCTTTTCCTGCGGTTAGCCACCCTGCACAATTTGCGCTTCATGACCCAGCTCACTGAGCGCATCCGGGAACGCTTTCATGGTTGATGCTGAACGCCTTGACGAGCTGGTGACAGCCGTGCGTTCCGGTGCCCGCTACCGCGGCATCAGTGAAGACCTTGTGCGGCGGGTGGGCGCCCAGGAGCTTGGAAAACGCAGCAATCTCAAGGAAGCGATTAAATCTACACGCAGCAAGCTGCATCAGGTGGGCGGCGCCTATCTGGAAGCCGGGCCGGATTTTGATGTCTGGCAGGAGAAACTTGCCGCTTTGCCATCCTGCCCCGCTGACCCGGCCATGCAGGAGTTTTGCCGTCAGGCCATGACCCAGCATGCCTCCACCCGCGAACGCCTGCCCATTCTTGAAGAATTCTTCGGCCAGACTCTGGCTTCGCTCGGCCCAATTCATTCTGTTCTCGATCTGGCTTGCGGCCTGAATCCGTTGGCCCTGGCCTGGATGCCTGTGGCGGATGACGTTGTTTACCATGCCTGCGACATCTATGAGAACATGCTGGCTTTTGTGGGCGGCTTTCTTGACCATTGCGGCGTGCAGCAGCATGTCTCGGTGTGTGACCTGAGCATTGAATGCCCTTCGCTGCCGGTGCAGGTGGCTTTCTTGTTGAAGACCATCCCCTGCCTGGAGCAGCTTGACAAGACTGTGGGGCCGCGCCTGCTGGACTCCATTGCTGCCGAGCATTTGCTGGTTTCTTTTCCGGTGCGCAGTCTGGGCGGGCGTGCCAAGGGCATGGAACAAAATTATGAAAATCATTTTCACCAGCTTGTGGCAGGCCGCGGCTGGCAGATCAAACGCTTTCAATTCAGGACAGAGCTGGCCTTTCTGGTCAGCCGGTAACTGCCAATGAAACTCGAAGTGCAACAGCAGCAAGACCTGGCCGTTCAAATTTTGCATTCACGCAAATATCGGGATTTGAACATTCCCCGGGCTACTGTGGAAGACTTGCTGGCTTTGGAAGCTGAAAAACAGTCTTCCACCCGCCTGCTGGTCAAAGCAGTGCGCCAGAAATTACACAATATCGTTGCCCCCTATTTGGGAGATCCGGATTATGGCATGGCGCAGCGCTGCCTGGAAAAGGCATTCAATAGTGGCGAGGAGGCCGCGGTGCGCCTGGCTTGCTCGCGTTTGATGGGAATGCATGCTTCCACCCAGGAGCGCCTGCCCGTTTTGCAGGCTTTTTATGACAACATCTTTGCTGTCATTGGCCAGCCGCAGGTCATTCTCGACCTGGCTTGCGGGCTGAACCCTCTGGCTTTTCTGTGGATGAAACTGCCGTCTTCGGTGCAGTATTGGGCTTATGATCTGCACCAGCCGCGGGTGGAACTGCTCAATCGCTATTTTTCCTTGCAAGGTTTGCAGCCCCTGGCCCGCCATCAGGACATTCTGGTTGAGCCGCCGGATGTTGCCGCGGATGTGGTCTTCTTTTTCAAGGAAGCGCATCGCTTTGAACAACGGCAGCGAGGCTGCAACCGTGCTTTCTGGCAGGCGGTCAAAGCCCAGGTGCTGGTAGTCACCTTGCCGGCAGTCAGCCTGACCGGTAAACACAACCTGGCCGAGCAGCATCGCAGTCTGATCTATACCACCATCGGAGACCTGCCCTGGCATGTTACTGAACTGTGTGTTGGCACAGAATTGATCTTTTGCATTGACAAAGGTTATGGCGCGTAGGAAAAGTAAAGAACAAAAGCAGCTCACCAGCGAGGAGATTCTCGAGCAGCAGATGGCACGCTTTCAGCCCTTGCTGGACGGGAAAGAGTGGAAGCGTCTCCTCGCAGAACTTGAACTGCCGCTCTACCAGGGCGTGCGCGCCAACCCCTTGAAGGTTGATCCGCAGCCAGCCATTCAGAGCCTGGTAGCCCGCTACGACTGGACGGTGGAGCAGGTGCCCTTCTGCCCGCATGGCTGGTGGGTGTCTTCCAGCTCAGAACCGATCAGTCATCCTGTTGAGCATCGTTTGGGCGAATATTATATTCAGGATGCGGCCTCGATGCTGCCGGTGGAATTGTTTGACCTGGGCGGCCTGGATGCCCCTTTGATCCTTGATATGGCTGCTTCGCCCGGCGGCAAAACCACACACATTGTCAGCCGCACCGGCGATCATGGTCTGGTGGTTGCCAACGATTCAAGCCGCGACCGCCTTACCGCCCTGCGCCTGGTGATGCAGTCCTGGGGGGCAATGAATCTTGGCCTGGCCCACTTCCCCGGCGAAAGATTCGGGGGCTGGTTCCCGGAGGTTTTCGACCGGGTGCTGCTGGATGCCCCCTGCTCGATGCAAGGTCTGCGTGCTACCGATGCGCATAGCCTGCGTGCCATTTCAGACAATGAACTGCTGGCTTTGTCCCGCCGCCAGGTGCGGCTGCTTACCAGCGCTTTGCAGGCGGTCAAGGTTGGCGGTCAGGTCGTTTATGCCACCTGCACGCTTTCCCCCGAAGAGGATGAAGCCGTGCTGGATGCTGTACTGCGCCGCTTTGGTGGTGCAGTGCAGATCGTTGACCTCTCAGACCGTTTTTCTGGAGCTGGCTACGCCCTGGCTGCTTACGGCAGTCAGACCTTTGATCCGGCAATGCAGGGTGCAGCCCGCCTCTGGCCGCACCGCTTTGGCACAGCTGGCTTTTTCACTGCGCTGCTGACCAAGACTGCGTCCATCTCTGGACGGGAGGAGTCTGCTCCTGCCCGCCCCTGGGAACGAACAGGCTTGCGCTGGTTGACCCGCCCTGGCGAG
The DNA here is from genome assembly GCA_020060485.1 of Anaerolineales bacterium. The sequence continues at coordinate 21,093 of JAGVAB010000090.1, read as the reverse complement.
GATGACTTGATCGGCCGTCTGCAGGATCGATATGGCATTGATCTTGAGCCAGTGCTTTCCAGGCAGGGTTTAACCTTCTGGCAGCGCAATGAGCGCATTTTTGCCCTGCCGGAAGCCTGGCTTGATCAATTTGAGACCTTTCCTTTTCATTCATTGGGCATGCTGGTCGGCGAAGAGACCCCTTCCGGATTTGCACCTTCATTCGAGTGGGTAGCCCGCTTTGGCCGTCAGGCCAGGACTGGCAAGGTAACGCTGCCGTCCGCCTGTCTGGACGCCTGGCTGCGCGGCGAAGACATCCCCGGCAGTTTCGGCAGCCAGGATGAACGCGGCAAGGTGGCGGTTGTGGTGGATGAAAAGGGCCGTTTATTGGGGCATGCCCGTTTGCTGTCAGATCGTCTCAAAAACCTGCTGCCAGCCCGCCTGGCATATTAGCTGCCGCAACCACGAAGGGCGCATCCAAACCAGCCTGGTTTGTTGTATACTAATAAAAAGCAAGATGACGCCTCTTTTGAACAGAACAGCGGGCCAGGTTCAGGACATTTCCCCCGGTTTCGGCGTTCAAGTTTTTTACAAGCCCCTGGCTGTTGGGATGTAAACAGGCGGACAGTTTTCCCGGCTCTTTCTGGTGGAATAATGTCTTCAGAGCATACCCAGATTCATCACACAAATTTCTTTGACAAAGCGATCATGGTTGATCTGACCCGAGCGGTAACAGAGATCTCTTCGAGTTTGGAACAAACCCCGTTGATCGAAATAACAGCCACGCATCTGATGCGGTTGCTCAAGGCAGATGGCTGTCTGGCAGTTGGCTGGCACCCCGAGACCCAGGAATCCCTGGCTTGCCGATCGTTTAAATCTCCTTTTTATGAGCATCAGCTCCAGATTGACCCTGCCAGGTTGATCGACAGCCCGCGCCTGAACCTGGTATTGAAGGAAAACCGCATCCTGCAGATCAACGTTTCCGATTCGGCCTTGAGCCCGGCGGAAAGGGAATGGATCAATGAAGGCCATATCCAGAGCTTGTTGATGCTGCCGATGAGCGCTGTTGATCGTTATCGGGGAGCGATGGTCGTTTTGCACATGCAAACCCCGCGCTTTTACGACAAGCAGGATATTCTTATTGGTCATCTCATTGCCAGCCAGGCATCGACGGCCCTGTTCAATGCTTACCTGTATCAAGATTCCTGCCAACGGACAGAGGAACTGGAAGCGGTGCGCAAGGCAGCCTTGAGCGTTATCGCCAGCCTCGATTTGCAGCAGGTGTTGAATGCCATTCTCAAAAGTACCATGGAATTGCTGAGTGATGTGGAACATGCACACATCTTTCTTTATCAGAATGACAAACTGGTCTTTGGGGTGGCGCGTTGGGTCGAAAGCCAATCACAACACAGCCTGGATGAACCCCGCCCGGATGGCTTGAGCTATACCGTTGCCAGGCAGGGGGTTGAGCTTGTGGTTGAGGATATGAACGCTCATCCCCTGTTCGCTGATGCTACCTTTGATTGGCGGGGAGCGATCATCGGCCTGCCTTTGAAAATTGGTGAAATCGTGGTGGGGGTGATGAATGTTGCCTATCAGAACCCGCGTAAATTCCAATCCTCCGAATTGCGCATTTTGAAACTGCTTGGCGACCATGCTGCCATCGCCATTGAAAAGGCCCGCCTGCACCAGATGATTGATCAGCAGGCGCATACCGATATCCTCACCGGCCTGCCTAACCGGCGGGCATTTCTTGAGCGGCTTGAGCAGGAAGTGCTGCGCGCACGGCGTTACCAGCATCCATTTGCCCTGGCGATGATTGATCTTAATCACTTTAAGCCGGTCAATGATAACTACGGTCATCCAGCAGGTGACCTGGTCTTGCAGCAGACAGCCAATTTTCTGCAAAACTCGATCCGTGACACCGATTTTGTCGCCCGCTTTGGGGGGGATGAATTTGTGTTCATCTTCCCGGAAACCAATCTGGTTTCTGCCCAAAGAATCCTGCAAAAGATACTTGATAATTATGAGAGGTTCCCGCTGCGCATCCAGGCGGAGAAAATGATCAATCTTTCTGCTGCGGCTGGGCTTTCCGTTTTTCCAGATATGGCATCAGACAGCGAAAGTCTCATCCGGCTGGCCGACCAGGAAATGTACCAACTCAAGTGGCAGCTTGGACATCGTTAGGTTGTTTTCTTGGATACTTTAACAGGGAAATCATTGGGCATGAGAAGGCCGCTTTGGCAGTTAGGTCTGGGTGTTTTGCTGGTGCTTGGATGTGCTCCTTTGGCCGGCTGGATGCAACCCGCTCCTGATGAAACGCACCCATCCACACAGCCGATGCCCATTTCCACTCCGCTTGCACCAGCGGCAATGGCAACTGGTACCAGTCAGCCGGCTGCGAGCACCATGCTTCCTGCAGTGCCACAAATGGATTTTTCGCCTTTGCAGGCTGTCGTCCCGGGTGAAGAACTCCCTGCGGGACAAATCGTCAGTCTGTGGGTGGATGAGCATGGTGATCTGTGGGTCAGCGGCAGCATGGGAGTCTACCGGCATGATGGCGATCAGTGGCTGGAGGTCTATCCCTCATCTGCTGGTCAAATTTTGGGGAAAGCAGGTGATGGCCGGGTGTGGGTTCTGCTGGCCGGCGGCGCACAGATCATGGCTTTTGATGGCCAGGACTGGACAGTTTTTGGCGAGCAGCAAGGCTGGCAGCCTGTGGCTGGCGGCGATTATCTGTCCCGCGGTTTTGGTGACGGACTGGTCACAGACAGGCAAGGCCGCCTGTGGCTGGCAACCGGCGGGGATGACCTGCGCCGCTTCGACCCTGTGGATGACAGCTGGCAGCGCTTCACTGCCCAGGAGATCGGTTTTCAGCCGCCAGAAGATGATTGGTATCAAGGCCATTTTTTGACCGATGTGCTGCTTTCAAAATCCGGCAGGTTATGGGTGGCGAATTGCATCGGTGTTGGAGAATCTCTGGATGGTCAAGGCATCCGCCGGTTTGATGGTGAGAGCTGGCAGGGTACACCCTTCACCGCTCAGGATTGCATTTTTGACCTGGAAATGGATGAACGCGGGGTGGTGTGGGCCGGGGCGCTTAACAGCTTGCTGCGATACGACCCTGCCCGGGATACCTGGCAGCGCATCGCTTTGCCGTTATGGGGGCGCCTTCAGGTGGTGGTGGATGTAACCCTGGATGACCAGGGGCGCCCCTGGGTGGAACTGCTGCGCGCTGGCGGGGCCAGCCTGGATGGCGGCGCTGCCCAATTCTATTTGCATGATGGCGATTGGGTGCCAGTGCTGGAACTTTCCACCTGGCAGCCGAACAGCCTGAAACTGGGTCAGGATGGGACGGCCTGGGTATTTTGGGATGGCGGATTGTATCATTACACCCATGAAGGTTTACAAACCATCGCACCGCTCACGGCGGACTATGCCGCCCTGGCCGTGGATGGCCGCGGCCGTGTTTGGGTGGCGCGCCTGATCTCGGCGCAGGGCCAATTGTGGTGGTATGATCCACCGCTGCCGGATTGAAGAAGGTGTCGTTGCCACTGCTATTCTTGGATGCTTTCTTGACAAATCACAAGTGAGACGTATATACTGATTTAGGCCGGTTGTGTATGGCGTTATCCTGGTTAAGTTCCGGCCCATTAAATACAGGTGGGTATGAGTCCGGTTAAAAAAGCTCAAAAAAGGTACCTGTTCAAACCCTGGATGCTGCTCCTTGGGGTGTTTTTGTTGCTGGTCATTTTGCTGTCCGGCAGAGGCCCTTTGTTTTTTCTGGTTTTCCTCATTCTATTTTTACCCGTTTTTCTTTTCTGGTTCTTCTTCGCCGGGCTGCAATCTTTTTTGCCGGTATCCAGTTTCGATGAAGTGTTATCCACCCTCAAAATTGTTTTTGCGCATGCCCGCGGACGCCCGCTGCGCCTGGCGCGCGTGGTTGGCGGGCAGCTTGTTTCACCCGAAGATAAATTTTACCGGGTACGCAGGCGTTCGCGTATACAGAAAGACGTAGAACAGCAGCTTGGCAGTGTGCCCGGGGTGATCCTGCAAGATTTTAACAGTGCCGCGGTTTTGGAAAAAATGTCCGTGATACCCAGCCCGCTGAGTGCATTGATGCAACGCTTGCTGCATCCGGGAGAAGATCATGAACCGACTTTGCGTATTTGCGGCCCAGGGTTGATCTTCATCCGTCCGCTGGAGAGGGTGCATTCCTTCATTGATTTGCGCAAACAGATCCGCTCGGAAAAAGATGTTACCGCATTCACCGGTGACGGGATCGAGATCAAATCCTTTGTTTTTTCTTTGTTCAGTGTTGGATTGCAGCCTAAGCCCCTGCAATTGGCCTACAATGGCGGCCTGTGTGAGGAGGATCTGCAATCCGTTTTTCTGCGCAAGGAGAACGGGCGGCTGGTGGTTCAAAAGTTTGTGGATGATCTTGAGGCAGATGACCGGCATGAAGCTCACGATTATCTTCAGGGTTCGGTTCAACTGAACCCCTATTTTGCCCCGGAAGACCCTGGTTCCCGGCCGGTTTATGATGAAAAACGCGTCTTTGGCGCAGTCTATGCCCGCGCCCGGGTTGGCAGCAGTGACTTGATGCGCTGGGATGAGTTGCCCCTCATCTTTTCCAAGGATGCTTTCAAGGAGATGGCCTCCCAGTTCAATTTTGATGAGTTGAGCAATCACCTGGGCGCCTCACGCCTGCTGGAGTTCAAGGACAGAGTCAATGCCGCAGTGCGCAACCAGGGATTGATGACCTACAGTGTGGTGCAGCATCGCTCCGGACAGCCACTCCAGGTAGGCGAGAGTTACGTTCGCGCGGATCTGGTTTCGACCCCCGTGCGCTCATTCACCACTCCCAAGGTGTTGCGCGAGCGCGGCATCATGATCGTCCGCTCGGCTTTTGCCACGGTGACCCCGCTCAAGGAAGGCATTTACAAGCAGCGTTTGGAAAACTGGCAAGTGCTCTTGCAGCGGGATATCAATATGGTGACGGCCAGACGCGAACTGGAAGTACGCAATATCTACAGCCGGGCGCGCAGCCAGGCCCAGCAGGAATTGTCCTGCGCCTTGCAGGAGATCCTCAAGGATCGCCAGTATTCAGAAGAAGCCATGGCGCTCCTCGTTTTTCAGGCGCTGGAGGAATTTGCCAGCAACCCTGATACCCGCCAGAGACTGCCTGGTGAGGTGATCACCCTGCTGCGCAATGTGCATGATCGCATTCTGCCGCCGGACGCGGGTAGTTTTCCCTTTATGCGGGAATAAAGGCTGGACATGGCACACATCCTGAGAGACATTTTTACCAGAGACCGGCGCAGACATCCCCGGCGGCAAGCCACGAACAGCGGTGGATTTTTTGGTTCCATGCAGCACAGGCTGACTGACCCGGAGGCAAATCAGCAATTTCAGAAGCAGGCCGGGATGATTGCCACGTCGCTGCTTTTGTTGATGATGCTGGTTTTTCTTTTCATTGGCATCTGGCTCCATCCACAATCCATTGACTTTGCAACACTTTTCCAGAATATTCAGAAAACCAGATCGATGACAGGCACCTTGTTCGTGCTGTTGAAGTGGTTGTTGGGTTTTGCTTATGCCGGCCTGCCCTTGCTGGCCGTGTTTGTTGTTTTTGTGATCGGCGCCAGATTTGTGAATGATGTGTTTGATTTGAAATCCTTCTGGCTTGGGCTGCACCACATGGCGTCGGCCATGTTTGGGATTTCCTATCCGCAGATGGTTGTGGACGAAGGACAGATCAAGGTTAAGGAAGGCAAAGTGAATCTGCTGCATGCCCTGGGCGGACCGGGGTATGCCTTGATCCAGCCAGGAAATCTGGTGCAGTTTCGCCATTTGCGCCAGTTGACCAATGCTTCCACCGCCAAGTCTTATTTCCTGGCGCATTTTGAGACGGTAGAGCTGCCGATCAGCCTTGAAGACCAGGTTGGTCATTCAGAGTCGGAAGTATATGAAACCCGGGACGGCATTCTGGTGCGCTTCAAGAACATACGCTATGGCTATCGTATTCTGCCGGCTGAAGAGGAATTCCACCGCTCACCAAAGCAGCCTTATTCCTATGCAGACCAGGCACTGGAAGCCTTCCTGTTTGACCGTTCAGTGGGGGCAGAGGGCCTGCGCGATTGGCAGACCAATATTCGCATGTCATTTGACGGCCCTATCCGCGAGTTTGTCAGCGAGCATAGCCTCGATTTCCTCATGGCGCCGGGCATTGATGAGATGGAAGTGCGGCGCATGATCCGGGAACGGGTTCTGACTGCCCAGCCCTTGCGGCGGGTGGGAGCCGAGATGTTGTGGATCGATATCGGCGAGATCGAGCTGTTCCAGTTTGAAAACGAGATCACCGGACAGCGTCTGGAACGCTGGGCGGCAGACTGGAAAGGCGATGCCCGGGTGACCCAGGCCTATGGCGAAGCCACCCGCCGCGTCTTTCTGGAGATCGGCCGGGCCGAAGCCCAGGCGGAAGCCATCAAGAGCATTGTTGCCTCTCTGGAGGGCGTGGATTGGAAGGGCGATGAGGTAACCAAACTGCGCCGCATTCTGTTGAGCCAGACCTCCCAGTTTTTGGAGACCCTGCTTGAAGACCAACCCTCGAAGCTGGATTGCAGATCGCAAACGCCGCCTTTTGATGGAAGTGGAGAAAAACCATGACAGATTTCATTTCGGCTTGCGCCTGGCTGCTGCGTTTTGATCAATCTCATCTTTCTGGTCAAACCTTAAAATCTTTTAAGATCATTGATGCCGACCTGGCTGTGCATGATTGGCCGCCCATTCTGTCCGGCTCACCCGATCTGCCGGATGCGCGGATGGTTGCTGCTGCCATTGCCGAAGTAGATGAATATTCCGAAAAATATATTGATGATCCGCTGGAGTTTCCGGAGGTATTGGTGCGGCTGGCGCGCCATTATCTGCGAACAGGAAAACCGCAGGAAGCATTGACTTCACTTTCCAGGGCATACCAGCTGTACACAAGCTTGATGGAAAAACCGGTGGACTCCAGCGTAGACATCTCCTACCTTCAGGCTGTGGTGGCCTGGATGATCGGTCTGGTTTGTGTGCAATTGCGAAACTCGCGCATGGCTTATCCCTATTGGGCAGAGTCATTTGCAGCCTTTGTGACAATCGCAAAAAACCTGAACGGAAATTATGCGGAACCTCAGGCGCAATTTTGCAGTGAACAATTGGAGGCCATGCAAACTGCGCTCATTTGTTTACCTGAAACAGCTTTCAACTGGCTGGACCTCAAAGATCAACGCTGGCTTGATAAATTCGGCGGAAAGAAGCGAATGGATGCCTCGTCGCAAAGGATCAAGGAAATCCTGGCAAACCGGCTGGAGGAGCAGGACATGGCGGGCGTATATGCTGAATTGGAGAATTTCCGCCGGATTGCCACTGAGTCGGTGCGCAGCCTGAATCCGACCCTGGTGTATGCCGAAGCGGATGCCTTGCTGGCCTGCGGTCTGTTCCTGCTGTGGATGGGGAATATTGAAAAAGCGCGCAGCTCTTTGAATGAAGCTGTCATCAAATACCTGCCTGATACCCACCCGCGCTGCATCGCTTACTGGCTGGCTGGGATTGCATTTTGGGAGCCGCCAGTCAGGAAGACCGAAGCCATCAGCAACTGGCAGTCTGCCATTCATGGGTTCAAAAAACTTGAATACCAGGCCAACTATGAACATTTGCGGAGTGCCCGGGATTGGTACCGTAAGCACCGGTTTTTCATGGAACGCGCCCTTGAAAAACGGATCGATGAAAATTTCGGCTGAACGGTAAAGGGGTTTGCGGTTGTTCAGGGTTTCCGAACCACATCTACATCATCCAGACAAAATCTGCGCAAGGCTTCTTCCTGCCTCTCATGAGGGTCCTTTCGAATTTCCACAGCAAAGCGCACTGCCAGGTTATCCTTCATGGTTTCATATAATTGGCGCACAGCCCGCCCGTTGCCGAATTGGTTCGGGTTTTGGGCTTTTTCGTCCGCCAGGTGAGCCAGGGCGGTTTGGAGGACATCTGGCGGCAGGGTTAATCGATCGAATTCTGCCAGCCGGTTAAGCATCTCCCCCAGTTGTGCAGAGTTGAGATCTGGAAAGCGGAGCTTCTTCTGAAAGCGGGAAGGCAGACCGGGATTGGCGTTGAGGAAGTGCAGCATCTTGTCCGGGTAACCGGCCGCAATCACCACGATCCGTTCCTTGTAGTCCTCCATTAACTTGACCAGGGTATCGATGGCTTCCTGACCAAAGCCATCTTTGGCGCCAGCGGCCAGGGCATAGGCTTCGTCTATGAAAAGCACACCATCCAGGGCTTGCCGGAATTTTGCCGTGGTCTGGATGGCGGTTTGTCCCACGTAACCGGCTACCAGATCGCTGCGTGAGACTTCGATACAATGCCCTTTGCGCAGCACACCCAGATGCTGGAAGATCCTGCCGACCAGACGGGCAACCGTGGTTTTGCCCGTGCCGGGATTGCCGCTGAAAACAAAATGGCGCAGCACAGAAGAAGGGCTGAAAGACGGATTGCCAGCTTGCAAGGCCAATTCCATTTGCATGCGGTATGCTACCTTGCGAAGATCGCTTTTGACTTCTTCCAATCCCACCAGCTCGTCCAATTCCTTGAAAAGGGATGCAATGTCCTGCTCGGCTGGCAGAAGGTGGCTGCGGAAGGCGGCGGGGATATCTTCTTCAGCAAGCGGGGTGTCGAGTGCCAGGTCTTCCTGCAGAATGCGCAGGGCATGCAAACGCTCCAGCGCTTCAACCAGATTGCGCACTTCCCCGGCATTGCCGAAGGTTTCTGCCTGCGACCCGGCCATGCCGCGAATGATGCGCTGCAACTGGTGCAGCAACTGCTCGCTGGCATTGAGCTGCCGTTCGGCTAACATCTTTTCCAGGATCAGATTGAGTTCATCCGGCGTATAGTCGGCAAAGGTCAGCCGGTTTTGGGCAGGGATGCGCCGGGGCAGGCCAGGGTTGTTCTGGCAGAAGGCTTCCATCTTTTCGGGGTATCCGGCGGCGATCAGCACCCAGGGACGGGTTTCATCTTCCATGCGCGTCAGCAGGGTATCCAGCGCTTCACGCCCAAAACCACCCCGTTCCGGTTCAGTCAGCGTATAGGCTTCATCCACAAAGAGAATGCCATCCTGAGCGGCATCCACGGCGGCGTTCGTTTTTTTTGCTGTCCCACCGACATGGTCGGCGACCAGGTCTCCGGCCTTCACTTCCACCAGATGGCCCCTGGATAACAACCCGATCTCACGGTAAAGCTCGCCCACCAGACGGGCAACCGTGGTCTTGCCAGTGCCCGGATTACCGGCAAAGATCATGTGCAGGGAGGGCGGGACGGTCTTCTGCCGGCGGCGGGACACCACCAGCCAGGCGCTCATTTCACGCAGGTGCTGTTTGACCGCCTCCAGCCCGACCAATTGTTGCAGCTTGTCGGACGCAGATTGATGCGGATCGCGAATTGCGGCGAACCAGCCTGCCTGGCTGGCGGTTGCCAGATCGAGATGGTCTCTCCCTTGCAGCGCATCCAGCCAGGACCGCAAAGGCCTGCCTTCGGCGGCCATCCACTGGCAGAGCGTTTGCTGCTCCTGTGGCTGGCCGGAAAGGCTTTTCCCGGCCGGATGCGAGGAAAGCAGACAGGCGAGTTCCTCTTCAGCGGGCGTTCCCAGTTTTAGCAGATTTCTGCCAGATTGGCTGTTGGAGGACTCCAGACTGGCAGCATTGCGCAGTTCCGGCAGCGGCAGCCGCCGGCTGGCTTCGTGCAGCATTTCGTGGCTGGCAGCCGAGAAGATCAGGATGCAGATATTGCGATTGGTGGAAGGCAAATGCTGCCAGGTTGAGATCAATCCGGCCAGGGTACGCTGGTCCTTGAAGTAGGACAGCGAGGTCTCGGCTTGCTGGATGACGACTGCCGTGGGGCCGTTCTCGCTGCGGGTCATCATGGTGTGCAGGGTGCGGATGGCATGGGTGTCGCCCATGCCGCCCTGCCCCAGGCGAAAGACCTGCGGCCGTTCCTGTGAGGGGTAAGCTGCACCGCGTTCAGCCAAACCTGCGGGGACACCCCTCGCTGGTTGAAGACTGGCTGGCTGGTATTGCATTTGCATTTCTTGCTGCTGCCAGGCTTTGAGCAGCATCCGGTTCTGGAAAGGGCCGTCACCCAGGCGGTGCATGAGGGCAGGCGCGCCGGAGAACGAGCGCGGGGCAGGGGCAGGCGTTTGCCAGGTTTTGGGGCCAGGTGGGCTGAAACCCGGCGCAGGGATGTGCCCGGGATTTTCCTGCCTGACAGGTGGTAAAGCTGCCGCCAGCGAGGTCTGGTCCAGAAAGTGCAGGGTTTCTACAGGCGAAAAAAAGGCGATGTTGGTGTACCCCTGCTGGCGCAGAACCTGCCATAGCACCTGATGAATGTTGTATTCCTGCCCCTGTGCCAGGTAATACAGGTCGAGGACGCCAATCCCGAACAGCACGAGCAGCCGCTCGCGAGGATGCGCACGGATGAAGTTGTCCAGTTCCTTGACTCGGCCGGTAAACCCAATAACAGGATCAGAATTCTGGTTAATCATCTGGATCCGATCACTCTCTCAGGCAGCCGAGGGCTGCCTTCCATCTTTTCATGGCTGCACCACGCCCGGCTGCTGCATGTTGCGCAGCGCACGCGGGGCGCTCTTTTGCGGCATTTGCCCGCCAACTTCCAGGCCAACCGGGTCGGGCAGCTCCTGAATTTCTCCCGCAGAGACCCCGAACTGGCGCAGGCTTTCCAGAATCTCGGCGGCGCGCTGCTGCAATTCGTGTTCACTGCGCTGGGCAGCATCGGCCGAGATCAGGCGCAGTTGGTTGCTGCCGGCCTCTTCCCGGCCGGGTTCCACCCCAATGATGACCTCATCCCCGCCCAGGTTTCGGACTGCCGCCTGGTAGCTGCGGCGTTTGTCGTCTTGCTCGTAATCCGAGGAGGAAAGCACAAACCCCTGGCACTCCAGCGCCTGAATGACAATATCGGCGATGTTGATGCGCAACTGAGAATTTAATGCTTCCTGGACGGCCTGATGACAGGCAGCTTCCATCTCCTTCACCAGACCGGGAATCTGCTCGTTCAGTATGGCGATCCATTGCGGTGATGAAAAGGCGTGGGGTTCATGCTCCACCCTGTGCTGCAAAGCACGGATGGCGGTTGCCAGACGCGACAGCTTGCGCCCCGACCAGTAATCCACATCAATGGTCTGATCAAGATCATTGCCGTCCAGGTCGAAGGAAGGAATGTGCTGCATGGACTGCGCCATTTCTTGCAGCTCTCGCAGCCTGCCCAATACGCTGGCATGCAGCAATTCCCATTCGGACTGCACCTGCTGCAGGGTCAGGCGCAGCTCCGCCAGGCCTTGATAGAGGGTCTGGGCGCTGCTCATGGCCGAATCGGGGAAGCCCTGCTCCAGGTTTTGCTGTGCCTGGGCCAGAACCACAGACCATCTTTGCACTTCGCCGGGTGTGAATTTCTGGTGATCATAGGTCGATTGAATGACGTTCAGCAGGGTGGCAGCATCGGCCAGTTTTTCCATGACCAACTGGTTCTTGTTTTCCACCTGGCGGGCATCATCATTCCGGGCGTGGATCACAGCCTGCATCTGCTCCAGAAGGAGCATCTGGTTTTCGGTGACCTCTTCCTGGCGGGCATGCATCTGGTAGAAGGCGTCTGTGATTTGCTGCTGGCTGGCAGACACAATCTCGGACAGTTGTTCCTGCTGTGCGCCGAGCAGGGCATTCTGCTCGAGAATGTCTTCGTGCAGGGCGGCCATGCGCTGCGTCTCATGAGAGAGGGCGTCTCCGGTTTCCTGCCACAGGGCGTCAAACAAACTCTGCACATTCTGGTAAAGCTGCGTCTGGTGGGAATGAATGCTCTGGCAGGCTTCCCGCTCCAGGGTGCGCAGGGTCTGGTTCTGGATTTGATCCAGTGAATTCTCAAATTGCATCTGCCGTTTTTCGATGGCTGCGAACACAACCTGCATTTCATCGGCATTCTGACGGTGCAGGGCGGCCAGATGCGGTTGTTTGCGCTCGTCGCGCAGATTGGCCATCAATCTGGCCTGGGTGATCTGCGCCGCAGCCAGCTTGTTGATCCTGAGAGTGGTCAGCTTATGCCCGGACATCCTGCACCAGCCTGCTTCCCATCTGCTGCACCTGGCCGATTGCCTGATCAAGGCAGGCGGTGAAGCCATTGGCAGGAATGCCGACAAACATGATCTGTCCATTGCGGATGTAGATCTCCGGCTGGCGGGGCAGATGCTCGAAATCAAAGCCTTGCAGGCGCGGGCTGAGGTGGTGGACGGTTTGATTGGCGCTGCCTTTCAGTCCGTGGCTGCCATTGTCCAGGGCTTGAATGTATGGGCCGTCGATGAGCACATCCAGATGGTGGATGAAACGGGCAGTGTTGAACGAAAGCGGCCCTTGCTGCAAATCGGCCAGGCGAAAACCGGTATAGGCGATGAAACTGAGCTGCGGTCTTTCGGCTTTTACCAAGGCAACCAGACGCGCCAGACCCGCCGCCTGAAGCATGGGTTCGCCGCCGGAAAAGGTGACCCCATCGATTGCCTGCTGATTGGCGATGAGAGCGGCAAGATCCTCGACCGTGACCAGACTGGCGGCCTTGACGGGCTGGTAACCCGGCGAAACGCAGCCCGGGCAGCGCAGGCGGCAGCCTTGCAGCCAGATCACAGCTCTTAAACCGGGGCCAAGCGCCGTGGTCTGCGGGCACCAGGCGGCCAGATTCAATACGTCTTCGTCCCCGTTTTCCCAGCGTTGGCGCAGGGTCAAATTGGTGTGCATCATTTCTCCTGAAATAACGGGAGCCACATCTTCTTTTGCTTTGGGGGTGACCTGTGCGGGAATGGCTTGCCCGGTAAAAGAGCGTTAAAGAACCAGTACATCGAATATAGCACATATGTTCTAATTGCGCAAGAGCAAGTCGAGAATCTTTTTCAGCGGCAGGTAAATCACAATTTGTGAGGATAAACGGTATGGCTGCGGACTTCCAGCTTTTGCTGGAGCACACCTCAACAAAGGTCATTCTCCGTCTGCTTAATCCCAAAGTTATCCATTGTTGACCTTACAGAGTGGCGCAATCCATAAGGCATGATCTACTTGAGCGGCACTGTGCCGGAGAATTCTGTATAATTTTAATACATTCATGATATGAGACTTTAGGAGGGTATTATGGCACTGGGCTTCGGTATGCAAGGCGGTCTGCGCAAGCCGTATAACACCATCCTGGTTGTATTCTTTCTGTTTCTTGTCATCCTTGCCTGCAACCTGCCTGTGCGGAAACAACAGGAGGAAGCAATTGAGGGATTGCAGATCGCTGAGCGCGCAGCGGATGGAACCATTCGCGGATCATATGTCTATCCAACCAGCCTGAATAACAGCAAAGTCAATTTCAGTGTATCGGTCGATGGCCGGGCCATCTTCCAGGTGGAAGGTGCACCTGCGTCTGAACAATTGATCGTCTCGGTAACCGAAGAAAATGCAGCCGGGATGAAATGGAATGACCTGACCCTGGACGGAAACGGCGGCCTGAACGGAGACGAGCAGTCGCTTATGAAGAAATTGGGCAGCAGCGACCTGCTGCACGGTCTCTCCTTGATCCCTTTGGAAGCTGCTTGCCAGGAAGATCAACAAATCGACCCGCAGCAATTGGCTGCCCTTTTGTTCCCCTTGCAGATGGTTTTAAAGTATGAGGTGGCGGACCGCGAAACTTTTGCCCGCGAATTGATGGCGGCCTTGAACTGCAACAGGTCTGGCGAGCAGCCTTCACAAGTTTACATGACTGCGGCAAACCCCATTCCGGTTGTACTGGGGTATTTCCCCTTTGACGCCGAGGGCGCAGTTGAAAGACCCGCCAGCACTTATTCCAGCAGCGGCCTGGCAGGGCGACTTGCGCTACCTGCGTTCGTTCTCAGCCCTTTGCCAGCGGTTAACGCGCCGTTCATGATTGGGCCGGCAGAATTCTCACAGGTCATTCGCGACCAGACGGGGCCATGCAATGCCAAATGCAGAGGCGCCTGTGGGCCGGATTGCACGCTGAACAATTGCACCCTGACGGCAGATTACCTGTGTGAGGTCAACGAAAACGGCGAGAACAGCGGCCAAATTTCCTATCTTCACATTTACGACTGCGGGCTGCACCCGGCCTGTATCAAACATGATCAGTGTTACGACGATTGCAACCAGCGTTATGGCTGCGGGAGTTTCAGGGCAGCTCATTGCCGGCATGGCGGCTGGAATGATGGCATGAACCTCCCGGAGAATTATTACTGTGACAAACACACTGTCCATGAAGAAAGGATCAGCAATGTCAAAGACTGGGTGGACGGCTTCGGCCCTCAACCCATCCGGCAGGTGTTTGTGTACACAGATGAGAAGCTTGGCTTTCTGGATGATCTGGAGAATTGTCCATTGCCTGTGAAAGCACCCGTCATTGAACAAACCCCGGAGATTCCAATTTTCCAATACGAAGGAACCGTTACTGCAAGCGACAAGCAGCCTTTCGATCTGGTCAGCAGCTACGTTGTCATTGAAGTTGATGGAGAACTGGTTTCGGTAATGATTGACTTTACATTCAAAATGGATATGAAGTGGCAGCATGGGGCCGCGGTTTGCACAGCGACCTTGAACCGGGTTTACAGCGGGCAAGGGCTGCTGGACGTGCCTCTGGAAATCACCCTGGAACTGGATTCGCACCAAAACAATCTTGCAGGGAGTGACTGTGCGGGCGTCGAAACGCCTGTCATCTCCACCCAAATCCTGACGGGAACTTTCCATGAGGGCGGACGTTTCACCGGCAATATCCGCAATGTCTGGTTCATTGACGCAATCCAGACCGAGCCTTAAGGAGTGGACCACAGGTTTGCCAGCCGGGCTGCGGGAGTTGGTGGGTCAAAACCGGTTGACTCTGCGGGGGATTTGGGTAGAATGGTTACGGGTTGGGAAATAATTGGCAGATAAGAATAATCAGGAAGATTTTCAATAAAACAAGAGACCCATATAATTAATAGTTAGCGATTATTATGAAAAATAGCTTATGAATGATAAATCAGATTTCATTGATGCCACAGATTTACCACTTAATGAATGGCTTAAGTATGTTCAAGAGCCTTCATCTGATATATTAATTGCTGACTATGCTTTTCCCACAGATAGGCATTTTGATGAATTTATCGCAACCATAAATGAACGCACTGAAGGTGAAATAAGAAACATCCTTCGTAAGCTCCTTATTCCGTCATGTTCTCTGGGAATTGACAACACACGACTGGCTGGTTTTATTTCTGCAAAAAAAAATGCCCCTGAATTATTTCGCAGAATGACAGAAAAAGAATATTATCGTCGATTGATTTTGTTTGCGATTAAAAAAAGCACTAGCCAACCCTGGGAAGGCATTACTTGGATTATTGATTTGTTGCCTTTCTATCCCAAACAAGCGTTAGAGAGTATAAGTTCATATACTCTTGCACATATTCAACAGTTACCTGATGGACGTATACATGGTTTATTTGATGCTGCTGAAATAATTCGTGCAAAGTACATAGGGACACCGGCAAATCAATGCGAAAAAATAAGATTTTTGTCAGAAATTACATCGCGTGAATTTGAACATATTATCGACCGTTTGTATGCCAGAATGGGATATCAGACTCAACTAACGTCAGCACAAAAAGATGGTGGGCGAGATATCATTGCTAAAAAGAGACAGATTGGAACTTTAGAACATTTGCTTGTAGAATGTAAACAATATTCCAAGCCAGTTGACATAAAAATTGTGCGTGCTTTATTGGGTGTTGTAGCAGACGAAAAGGTTAACAAAGGTGTGCTTGTCACAACGAGCCGATTTACAAAAGGCGCAATAGATTTTGCCAATAGAAATCCTCAAATAGAATTAATTGCAGGCAACGATTTGATACCCTTGCTAAATGAACACCTTGGCGCACGTTGGCCAGTTCAGATTGAACGTATTATTGCTACTAGCCAGAAAGAGAACTCCTAAATAAATGTAGGAACACATCGTGCATTCGCCCACACTTTCAGGGAGTCTGATCCGAAGGCGGACGCTTCGCGGGCGTTTTGTGGTTTGGTCCGCCAAACTCCGCCCTTGCCGGTAACACCTGCCGTTAGGCGCTTAACGTTTTATTGTCAATACGGAAAAGAGAGAATATCAATTCATGAGTACAACTATCTTAAGTATATTATTGGGAATAGGCGGAATGTTTGGATGGGGAATCTATGATTTTCTGGGCGGTGTTTTTTCAAAACAGGTAGGTTCTTTCAAGTCCTTGTTTTGGTCACAGTTTGCTGGCTTAATCTCAATTCTTCTGCTTGCCTTTGCTTTCAAAACAGAAATTTCCATTCCACCCCTCCTCGCTATCGTTTTGTTCCCAATCGCGTCCATTGTTTATTCCGCTGGTTACCTGTTTTTCTTCAAAGGTTTTGAGAAGGGCAATGTGTCCATTATTGCCGCAACGATGAATTTATGGGCAGTGTTCACAATGTTGTTTGCTTATATTTTCATGGGACAACGTCTCACCGCCACCCAAACCATAGGCGTATTTTTGATCATCGCTGGGGCAATTCTCGCCTCAATAGATTGGGGCAGCGTCGGATATCAAAAACTACGGCTATCATTGGGCGTGAAAGAAACAATTTTTGGGGCATTTTTCTTTGGGATTTTTTGGAATATCAGCGAGATGATTTCCGAAGAATTTGGGTGGTTATTGACAACGTTAATTGTAAAATATGGAATTGCGTTATTCTTGTTAATCTTTTCTTTTGTTGTCAAGCAAGAAGTTGGATTAAAGCATAGCTCAACAAAGACAAAATATGTGATTTTGTTTATGGGCATTATTGAGGTTGGCGCAGTAGCACTTGTAAATTACGGTTTGACAATCGGCGACGCAATTTTGATAACGCCTATTGCATCTGCTTTATCAATTGTGACGATGATGTTGGCTGTGATTTTCTTAAAGGATACGTTATCGAAATTTCAAGGCATTGGAGTCTGCATGGCAATTGCGGGAATTATCACAACAGCCTTCTGATAAGCTGCATCTAACAAAGCGTGCATGCGGACAGGTGGGGCTGCCCCGAAGGACGCACGACTTTTTGGGCATTTTCCTCCACCCGCCGGAAAATCTTGTTGCCCAACGGCAAGGGATGTCTCATTTATGCGGTCTCTGATGAACACTGGCGGCCAAAACAAGGGGGGAGACGGCGGTCATGGTGCGGGGTAGTCACCCAGGCTTTGCGGCGGCAAGTTGTCCGCTTGCCGCCAAAATGGATAGACTTTCCCTGCTGTTTTCTGTATAATAAGGTTACTTGTCAGACGATAGCCATTAACCAGGGGAGGCTTTTATGTCTTTGATCGCCCGGCACAAGCCGGTATCCGAGCAGGTGTTCGATGTGCTGCACCAGCGCATTCTGGATCATACCTACCAGATGGACGAGCGTTTGCCGTCCGAGGATAAATTATCCGAGGAATTCGGCGTCAGCCGTTCCACGGTGCGCTCGGCGCTGGCCGGCCTGGCAGCCGAAGGTCTGGTCACCCGCCGCCAGGGAGACGGCACTTACGTCAACCGGCAGGTCATTTCTTCCCGGGCGCATTATTCCGGTTTTTGGGACTTTCTGGAGATGATCCGCATCAGCGGCAAGACGCCTTCGGTGCGGGTGCTCGGTCAGGAAACCCGCCCGGCCACCCGTCATGAGGCCGATGCGCTGCAACTGCGCGCCAATACGGAGGTGCTGGTCTTTGAGCGTCTTTTCCTGGCGGACGATGTGCCCCTCTTTTTTTCGGTCAACGTGCTGCCCAGGTCGCTGGTGGTCAAGGAATTCCCGCCCGAAGCTGCCCAGCTTCCCATTTTTCTTTTCCTGCAGGAATATTGTCATCAGGATACGGCTTCGGCCCTGGCCGACATCAGCGCCACTTCCGGCGACCCCAGGGTGTGCGAGATCTTCGGGGTGGATGCCTGCAAACCGGTGCTGCGCTTTGATGAGATCTTCATGACCAAAAATGGCTATCCGCTGGTGTGCGCCACCAACCACTACAACGACCAGGTGCTGCGCTTGCAGATGGTGGCCTGAGCCTGCTGTTCGTCCTTACTGTTCTGTTCAACCATTAAAGGAGTGTCACATTATGATCTTTAAAAACGCCACCATTCTCACCATGAATTCCCGCCGCGAGATCATCACCAATGGCGCCATTGCCATCATCGGTCGGGAGATCGCAGCCGTCGGCAAAACCAAAGACGTGCTTGCCCAATTCCCCGAGGAGCAGCAGATCGATTGCAATGGCAATGTGCTCATGCCGGGTCTGATCGACACCCACGTGCACACCGCCCAGGCCATGATCCGCGGCTGCGCCGATGATCTGGGGTTGCTCGACTGGCTGTTCAAACGGGTGTGGGTTTTGCAGGGCAGTTATTCGTATGAAGATGGCCGCGCCAGCGCCGCGCTGTGCGCGCTGGAGATGATCAAATCCGGCACCACCGCGTTTCTGGAGTGCATGCTGGCCGAGCGCTATGGTTTCGACGGCGTGGCTGAAGTGGTGCTGCAATCCGGCATGAAGGCCGCCATCGGCAAGATCATCATGGACACCCCCTCGTATGCCGAGTCCGAGATGCGCATGTATCCCGGCATGGTTGAGGACGGCGAGACCAGCGTGCGCAACACCCTGGCGGCCTATGACAAATGGGAAGGAGCCGGCGACGGGCGTTTGCAGGTCTGGTTTGGGCCGCGCACCCCGGGCGGGGTGACGCCTTCCCTGTTTGACGAGATCAGCGCCCTGGCCAAAGAACGCAATATGGGCATCACTATCCACAATTCCGAGGTCAAGGAAGACCTGAACTATGCCCATTCGCAGGGCTGCCGTTCGGCAATTGATTTTATTGAGCAGCATGGGTTAATGGGGCCGCGCTCGGTGCTGGCGCACTGTGTGTGGACAGACGAGGAAGACTGGCAGCGCATGGCGGCCACCGGCACGCATGTGACCCACAACCCGGCCTCGAATGCCAAGACGGCCACCGGCATTGCGCCCATTCAGGGCATGCTGGAAGCCGGGGTGAACGTGACCATCGGCTGTGATGGCGGCCCCAGCAATAACACTTACGACTTGATCCGCGATATGCGCCTGGTCAGCTACCTGGCCAACCTGAAGGCCTGCGACCCGACCGTGGTGCCGGCCGAAACCGTGCTGGAAATGGCCACCATCAACGGGGCCAAAGCCCTGGGCTGGGAAGACAAGACCGGCTCGCTGGAAGTGGGCAAGCGCGCCGATATGATCCTGATCAACATGGACGCCCCGCACCTGACCCCGGCCCCCGATCCGGTTTCGACGATTGTGTATGCCGCTCACGGCACCGACGTGGACACGGTGGTCATCGATGGCCAGATCGTGATGCAGAATCGCAAGGTGCTCACCCTGGACGAGGAAGCCATCAAGGAAGAAGCGCGCCGCCGCTACCCGCAGGTGGCCGCCCGCGGCGGGCTGAACATCGGCCCGCGTTGGCCGGTGATTTGAGGAGTTGAAAATCAACCTCCCGCAGCAATCTCTGCGGGAGGTTGATTATATGCGTGTAGCAGAGGGTTGTGTTCGCGAGGGGATTGCTTCAGTCGCTGCTTTGCAGCTCCTTCGCAACGACACAGCGGGTTGGGGTTGCTTCTGGCGTAGCGAACCGGGCTCGTCGAGGTGGCGGTTTGAGGGCGGCCTGGTCGCTTCGACAGGCTCAGTGACCGGTTGAATACCCCGCGCACCGGGCCCGTTGAGGTGGCGGTACTTGGCAGCGACAGATCAGGCTGGCCGGTAGGGTTCCTCCTGGACGAGGTGGCCGATGACCAGCTTGAGGAAGAAGACCGGAATGAACCATTCCATGCCCGGCGTGGGCGGCAGCAGATAAAAGTTGACCAGCAGGGCCAGCACGTACAGCCCGGCTGCCACCGGCCGCTGCAGATACAGCGGCACAGCCAGCAGGATGAGGGCGCTGCCGATCAACAGGCCGTAGAACACGATCCCCCATAACCAGTCCTGGCCGCGAAAGAGATACAGCACGATGAAGAGATGCAGGGCGTGGAAGGCGATGAAAAAGAGCTTGTCCTTGAGGGCCTGCCCAGGGCGGTGATACCAGCGTTTGGCGGGGGCGGCGGCGTTGGCGATCACCCCGCCGCCCAGGTCGGCAGCCAGCAGTACGGCAAAGATCAGGCAGCGCGTGCAGGCAAACAGGCTTTGGCTGGCGGCATACAGGTACATGCCGGCCCCGCTGAGCAGGGCAAAGGCAATGATGAGGATGTTCTCAGTGCGGGTGGCGCCGGGGCCGACGAATTCGTCCCATTGACCGGCCAGGCCCTTGCGCGGCGGCGGAAAATTCCAGTCGATCTTGTCGGGCATATGCTTTCTCCTGTGAGGCTGTGTTGGCCAGTTTTACGGGCAGCCGACGCTGTCGGTGTACGAGGAACTGTACGAGAACGAGACCATGCCCAGGTTGTCACGCGCCACGAAGCGCCAGTAGACCGTGTCGCCGTTGGTTGTGCCAGAAAGCACCAGGCTGCCGGCGTAGGTGCTGCCTGTGGTCTGGGGCAGGCTGCCGGCATAGCGCGGCAGGCTGAACCCGGCGTCATTGATGGCGTATTGCACTTTCACCCAGTCGATGCCGTCATTGTCCACTGCGTTGACGCTGAAGGCATTGCTGCAAGCCCCAATCGCTCCGCTTGGCCCGGCAGGATTGCTGATCTGGGGCGGGGTGTTGGCCGTCGGGAAGAGGGTAACCGTGGGGGTGCTGGTTGGAATGACGGGGGTATTGGTCTTGGGCGGCTCCGGCGTTTTGGTAGGGGTGGTGGCTTTGGTGGGCAGGGGCGGGGCGGCATAGACCGGAACGAACCAGGCGCTCTGGTTGGGGCTGGCTGCACTGGCGCTGACCCAACAGGCGATGCGCGGTTGGGAAGGCCAGGGCACGATCCACGAACCGTCCACGCCGCGGCCCACCACCGACAGACTCCAGCCTTTGGGGAGGGTGCCAACCAGCGGATACTGGCTGCCGGGGCCGGTGCGGCATTCGGCGCTGCGCAGCAGAGTGATGGCCGG
>JAGVAB010000130.1 GCA_020060485.1 Anaerolineales bacterium | reverse complement strand
TGGCATTCTCAAGAAAGCTTGACATTTACGATTTTCCAAAACGGTCAAGGTCATCCAGACCAAAGTAGATGCAAAATGCTGATGATAATGGGCTGCCCTTTGCCACACAAAAAGCTCCCCTTCCCGCAGAAGAATGAATTGGGATTCGTCACGCAAGCAGCGGGGAGGGGAGTTCGAGGGGTGGGGTGAATAAACCCTGGTAATGCACAGACCGTCTTTCGTCCGGCCTTGTGCCATCAATAAAAGAAACAAATGGAAATTAACTTTGAGAAAGCCCTGTGCAAATAGCAACCTGCCCTTTACATCCAACGGCTCGGGAAATACAATGAACAGGTAAAATGAATGTGCCTGTCCTTTCCGCTGCATCCCTTTTCAGGCTGGTTTGCTCATGAACAATCTTTCGCTGGGCATTTTAACCATCCACCTTTACCTGCCAGGTGTTCACTCCTTGAAGCAAAAACGCAGCCAGATCAAGCCTCTGTTGCTGAAGCTTCACAGGGAATTCAATCTTTCCGCTGCCGAAATAGGCCACCTTGACTCCTGGAATGAGTCTCTGATTGCCTGTGCCATAGTCAGCAATGATCCCCTGCATAACCAACGCGTGCTGCAAAAAACTGCCGCCTGGCTGGAAGCATCCTGTCCCGAAATGCACATCCTCGAACAAAACCTTGAACTGATTTGAACAAGGCTCAAAACCAAAACAATAAGGAGACCACCATGGACCTGCGATTAAAAGATTTGACGGCTCTCGTTACCGGCTCCAGCCGCGGCCTGGGTTTCGCTGTTGCCCGGCTGCTCGCAGCCGAAGGCGCCCGCGTAGCGATCAATGGCCGCAATCAAGCCTCACTGGAAACCGCTCGCCAGCAGTTGGTAGCCGAAACCGGTGCCGATGTTTTCAGCCTGGCCGCCGACCTCACCCAGCCGGACGCACCACAACAACTGGTTGACCAAACGGTTGCTGCCCTGGGCGGGTTGGACATCCTCGTCACCAATGCTGGCGGCCCGCCCGCTGGTGCGTTTGAAAACCTGGATGAGAACCAATGGGATTTAGCCATCCAGCTTTCCCTGATGAGCCATGTGCGCCTGATCCGTGCTGCCCTGCCGCACCTGAAACGCTCTTCTGCGGCCAGCGTCCTGAGCGTGGCATCCTATTCCGTCAAACAGCCTATCCCGATGTTGGTATTGTCCAACAGTGTCCGCGCTGCCACAGTCGGGCTCAGCAAATCCCTGGCCCTCGAACTGGGCAGCCTGGGCATCCGCTTCAATGCCATTCTTCCCGGCTGGACCAATACCGAACGCGTGACCGAGTTGATGAAAGCCAGGGCAGAGGCCAATCACACCTCGGTACAGGAAGAGATCGACAAGCAGATCGTCAACAGCGCCCTGGGGCGCATGGCCACCCCTGATGAGTTCGCCAACGCGGCTGTTTTCCTGGTATCCCCGGCCGCATCCTACATCACCGGCGCTGTGTTATCTGTGGATGGTGGTATGTACAAAGGCACCTTCTGAATCGGCGCAAACCGAAAAAATCGGGTAAAATTGGGCGGAATTGGAACAATGAACCGGGCCGGGTAACACTGGCCTGATCCATCTTTATTGCCATCCTCTGCCCATCACTCATCTCTTGTTTGGAGAAATTATTGGTGCTCACAAGCGAACAGATCCAGGACCGCCTGGAAAGAATACTTCTAACCGTGCAAAAACCGGGGCGTTATGTCGGCGGCGAACTGAATCAGGTCGTCAAGAATTGGCCCACAGTGGATACCCGCATTGCGCTTGTTTTCCCTGACCTTTACGATATCGGCCTTTCCAATCTGGGATTGGCCATCTTTTACGAGAGCCTTAACCAGCGGGCTGATGTTCTGGCCGAGCGTGCCTACGCCCCCTGGACTGATATGGAAGCCGCCATGCGCCAGGCTGGTATTCCCCTGTATTCGTTGGAGAGCAAACATGCCCTGGCAGAGTTCGACATCCTGGCGTTCACCCTGCCCTATGAATCCATTTATACCAACGTCCTCAACATACTCGACCTGGCCGGGCTGCCCATCCTGGCAAGCGAGCGCGATACCACCCATCCACTGGTGATTGCCGGCGGTCACGCCGCATATAACCCCGAGCCCATGCACGCTTTCATTGACGCCTTTGCGATAGGCGAAGGCGAGGAACTCTTTGACGAAATTGTTAATGTCTTCCAAACCTGGAAGTCCAGTGGTAAAGACAAAATTGACCTTCTCGTTCAACTTGCCTGCATCCCCGGCGTTTACGTCCCATCCCTATATGCCGTTACCTATCAGCCGGATGGCACGCTTGCCTCTTTTTCGTCAACCCGCGCGGACGTCCCGCAGGCCATCCAAAAACGCATCACTCCCCAGCTTCCGCCGCCGCCTACCAGACCTATTGTGCCGTCCATCAATACCGTCCATAACCGGGTGGCAGTGGAGATCATGCGCGGCTGTGCTCGCGGCTGCCGCTTCTGTCATGCGGGTATGGTCAATCGTCCGGTGCGGGAACGCCCTGTCGCAGAAATAGTGGAAGCCATCACCGCCGCCCTTGAAAACTCCGGCTTTGAAGAAATCGCCCTGCTCTCCCTTTCGTCTTCTGACTACACGCATATTCTGGAGCTTGTCGAGACCCTTTCTTGCCGCTTCAAGGGCGAAAACCTCAAGATTTCCCTTCCCTCCCTGCGCATTGAATCCCTTTCCCTTGACCTGGTCGAAAGCCTGCAAGAGAACCGTTCTGGTGGTTTCACGCTGGCCCCCGAAGCTGCTACCGAACACATGCGCAATATCATTAACAAGCCCATTGCCACCAGTCAGCTCCTGGATGTTGCCAGAGAGATCTACAGCCGCGGCTGGACCACCATCAAGCTCTACTTCATGATCGGACACCCATCAGAAACCCTCGAGGATGTTCAAGCCATAGCCGACTTGTGCAAGCAGGTGCTGGCCGAAGGCCATAAGGCCATCGGCCGCCGTTCAAAATTGAACGTTGGCGTCAGTACCTTTGTACCCAAACCCCACACCCCTTTTCAGTGGGTGTCCTGTGACACGGTTGAACAAATGCGCACCAAGCAGCGCATTCTGCGCGAAGCATTGAAACACCCAGGCATTAAATTAAACTGGTCAGACCCCTTTGAAACTGTCTTTGAGGCCATGCTTTCCCGCGGAGACCGTCGTACAGCCCAGGCGATCTACCATGCCTGGCAGCACGGCACCCGCTTTGATGCCTGGCGGGAGTATTTCAATTTCCAGACCTGGCAAACTGCTTTTGAAGAATATGGCCTTTCGCCAGAATTCTACACCAACCGTGAACGCAGCCTGGAAGAGCCTCTGCCCTGGGATCATATTCACACCGGGGTACACAAATCCTATCTGGCAGAAGAATACCGCCGTAGCCAGACCGGTGACCTGCTCAGCTATTGCCGTGAACAATGCCATGCGTGCGGCATTCTGACCGATTACCGTCATCTTCGTCTCCAACATCCTGGCGATGCCTGGAAATGCCCTCAAATTCCCGGCAAACTCCAATCTTCTGAGGTTGTCCAATGATTCGGGTTCGTATCAAATATGCCAAAACCGGCTGGTTGAAATATACCAGCAACCTGGATGTTCAGAAAATTTGGGAACGCGCCCTGCGCCGCGCCCGCCTGCCTTTGGCTTACAGCCAGGGATTTAACCCACAGCCGCGCCTCAACCTGGCCGCTCCCCTCCCCTTGGGTTTCACCGGCAGCGGTGAGCTCATTGATATTTGGTTCACAGAAGAGCTTGTTTTGGCGAGCATGGAAGAAAAAATATCTGGCAAACTGCCTGCCGAAATGTCCATTCAGGAAGTATCCCCGGTTGATCTGTCGGAAGATTCACTGCAATCAAGGGTAGCGGCAGCCGAATATCGCATCCAGGTGCTGGCCGAGCTCAGCTCCGCCGAGCTGGCTGCCAAAGTGGCTGACCTGCTCAACAGCACCACACTGCCTCGTACCCGCCGCAGCAAGGCTTATGACCTGCGCCCGCTGATCGAAGATTTGCGCCTCCAGGAGGATCTCATCCTCACCGCACGCCTGACCATGCTGCCCAATGCCACCGGCCGGCCCGAAGAACTTTTGGAAGCCATGCAAATTAATTCCAACGAAGCCCGCATCGAGCGCACCGCGTTGATCCTTTCACCTCTCGGTTAGTCACCAAAAAGCTCCGCAACTATTCAGGCACACTCAATTCATGGTAAAATTGCGAAGCTTTTTTGCAGTGAGAATAACTCAGCAACATCCGTTCCCGTAGTTCAATGGATAGAACGTATGCCTCCGGAGCATAAAGTCCGAGTTCGAATCTCGGCGGGAACACACCCTTAGCATTTTTTCACCGCCTACAGGGAAGACCTGTGGGCTTTTCTTGTCCACCCCCAAACTGCTTCCGTCAGTGTATACTGGTGGGGAAAACGCGATTATTTCCAGCCACTTGCTGATCGATTCGGAGGAACCCATGGACCAATCTCCTCACCGCCAAAGAATGCAAAACATCACCACGATCGAACGCCATATTCTCCAGACCCAACGGCTTTATCCGGAAGCCACCGGTCGCTTGACAAATCTGCTCTACGACCTTGCTCTTGCCGGCAAGTTCATCGCCAGCAAAACCACCCGCGCCGGCCTGGCCGAGATACTTGGACGCACTGGCGAAGTCAACATCCAGGGTGAAAAGGTCATGAAACTGGATCAATTGGCAGATCAAACCATCTTTGACCTCACTGATCACACCGGCCGCCTGGCTGTCATGGCCTCTGAAGAACATGAAGACCTCATCCCCATTCCGTCACAATACCCGGTTGGAGATTATGTCCTGCTTTTCGATCCGTTGGATGGCTCATCCAACATCGACTACAACGTCAGCATCGGCACCATCTTTGCCATCTATCGCCGCAAAACATTGGAAGGCCCTGGTACGATGGAAGACCTTCTGCAGCCCGGCCGGGCCATGGTTGCCGCCGGATATATCGTTTATGGCGCCAGCACAATGCTGGTATATTCGACAGGACATGGCGTGAATGGCTTTACTCTCGATCCAGACATCGGGGAGTTCCTTCTCACCCACCCCAATTTGCGCATACCCGAGCCTCCGGTTTATTACAGTGTCAACCAGGGTTATCAATCCCTGTGGTCCCCTGGCGTGGTTCGCTACACTCGTTGGCTGCAAGGCCTGGAATCCAGTGAACAGGAACCCCTCTCCCAGCGCTACGTAGGCTCTCTTGTTACTGATTTTCATCGCAACCTGCTTGCTGGCGGCATTTATTATTATCCCGCTGATGCAAATCATCCCCAGGGAAAATTGCGCCTTCTCTATGAAGCCGCCCCTTTGGCCTTCATCGCAGAACAGGCCTATGGCATGGCATCAGACGGCATCAGGAATATTCTGGACATTCAACCCGAAGCGTTGCACCAGCGCACGCCCCTCTTCATAGGCAATCGCAGCCTGGTTCAAAAGGCTGAAGAAACCATCAACGCATAGACTTCAAAGGACCTTATGGGAGAGATTGCAGCCTTTCTTGTCGCTATTTGCTGGACATTAACCAGCGTATTCTTTACCTCTGCTGGCAACCAGGTGGGTTCACTGGTGGTCAACCGAATGCGCCTCTTGTTGGCCTCCGGGCTTCTGATGATCTCGCATGTATTTCTCACTGGCCAGCTTCTCCCCCTGCATGCTGCACCTGAACGCTGGTTGTGGCTGGGCCTGTCCGGTCTCGTCGGCCTGATCCTGGGTGACGCCTTCCTTTTTCAGGCATTTGTTCAGATTGGAGCACGAATTTCTACCCTCATCATGGCCAGTGTGCCTGTCATCAGTGCCTTGATCGCCTGGGTCTTTTTGGGAGAAAGATTAACCTCGCTGGAAATTGGCGGCATTTTCATCACTGTATCAGGCATTGCCCTGGTCGTTCTGGAAAGAAACCATGGAACAAACGCAAAACTGTTCCAACAAAAACCAGGCTACTTTCAGGGGGTGCTGTTTGCATTTCTGGGAGCGGTCGGCCAGGCCGCGGGCCTGGTCTTACAAAAGAAAGGCGGCAGTGGCGATTTTCCCGCCATTTCCAGCGTCCTCATCCGTGTATTCCTGGCCGCAGTTATTATGTGGGCCATTGCTTTACTCCAGAAAAACGCCGCCCACACATGGACCCAAAGTCTGAAAAACAAAGCCGCTTTTCGTTCCATCGTCATGGGAACCCTGGTTGGGCCATTTGTTGGTATCTGGCTTTCGATGGTAGCTATTCAAGCTGCTTATGTCGGCGTCGCCGCCACATTGATGGCATTAACCCCCATCATAATGCTGCCGATCGCGTATTTCTTGTATAAGGAACAGATCAGCAAAATGGCCTTTGTCGGCACCTTTTTATCCCTGACCGGTGTGGCCGTCATCTTTATTTTCGGCTGAACATTTTCTGACACATTTCATTCAAAATCCATATCCTTTTTTAATAATTTGACCCTATAATTGCATAAGACAAATTGCATCAGATGTATTTCAAGATGGAGTAAATAATGTTCCTGCAAAATTACGGCTTGTATATTTTATTTTCGCTGCCCGCTTTGCTCCTCGGTTTATGGGCGCAAGCGAAGGTCAGCAGATCATATCGGAAATATTCGCAGCTGGCCAGCCAAAATGGGTTGACCGGTGCCCAAACTGCGCGCAGAATGCTGGACGCCAACGGCCTCAGCAATGTAAAAATTGAACAGGTTGCCGGGACACTCAGTGACCATTATGACCCCCGGTCCAATACATTGCGCCTCAGCCAGGGCGTTTTCCATGCCAACAGCATCGCGGCGGCAGGCATTGCAGCCCATGAGGTTGGCCACGCTTTGCAAGACCAGAAAGGCTATCTGCCTTTGGTGGTCCGCTCCGCCATGGTGCCGACTGTTTCGATCGGTTCCAGACTTGGCCCCATCATTTTCATGGCCGGTCTATTTCTTAGCTATCTGTCATCCGCATCCTCCAACTTCGGATTTCAAATTGCTGCATTTGGCCTGCTCCTGTTTGCCTTGACTGCCTTGTTTGCCATCATCACCCTGCCGGTTGAGTTGAATGCCACCCGTCGGGCCAAAGCCTGGCTGGCGGCTGAAGGCCAATTCCTGCCGCAGGAAATGAAAGGTGTCAATCAGGTACTTGATGCTGCTGCTTTGACCTATGTCGCCGCAGCTGCCCAGGCAATTGGCACAGTCCTGTATTACACCTTCCTGCTGTTCGGCGGACGTAGGCGGCGGTAAACAGTAACTTTGTAATTCTGGCAATCCCCTTTGTCGAAATGCAAGGGGGATTGTTGTCTATCAGTATTGGTTATAATCACTTCATGAAAATCCTTGACCACATTTTTCTGACTCTGCTTGCTTGTGCCGTAATCCTCGCCGCTTGCGAACCCGCCTCAAATAGCTTGTCCTCCGAAACGCCATCGTCGTCTTCTGTGTCCGCCACTCCCTCAGAATGGCACTACGAAAATCTTATCCTTCTGGATCCTATTGATACGCCATCTCCCAACGATCCTGATCTCTTTGCTGTCTATCTTCATCCTTCAGATGATGATTGGGTTCATGTTCGCCTTGACATTTTGGCCCCCAATAACACAAATTACAATATCTCACTCAGATCCTCCACAAATATGGCTGCCGCTATGCCATCAGGTTTCAATGATGCTACACCAGACATTTGGCTTCATCCGAATTTTCAACTTGACCTTTCAAAAAAGTCCGGCGTCTGGCAAGGCCAGATCACCATTCCCGAACTTTCTGAAGTTCCACCTGTCATTCAGGAGATTTCCAATCTCCACGCAATCATCATCTCTTTTCCCGAAAAATATTTGCAAATGGACGTCCCGGACACCTGGCTGAGTATCATTCTAACAGACGCAACCTCAACGACGATTCTGGATGTGGCTGTTCAAAACCTTCATTCCCCACTGCCGGTTGCCAAAGCCCCCATCTTGCTGGCTTTCTGGGACGCTCTCCCCGCCAGCACCCCTTCCCAGATCCTCCAGCGCTGGAACGGCGCCCACACTGGCCCTTTTGGGGAACGCCACGGCCTTGCCCACTTGCTCAAACACGCCGAGGAATCTCATATTCCCCTTGCCCTGTTAGACCTGAAACAGCCGAACACCCTGTCCGGTCTCTCTCTGCTTAATCAAATTGACCACATCCGGCAGCTCGAGGAACAAGGTCTCCTCATCCTGCCAACTACAGGACTGGCCAGCACTGCTCTTTCCATTCCCGCAGCTGGCTCCAGTAATATCACCGCCCTTGGTTTTGGCTTTCCTCCATCCCGACTGGCATATGGCACCTTCCCGGTCAGGTATCTTCCCGATAACGATATTTTCTTTGCCAGTCTGCCAGATCAATCCCATGTCTTTGTCATGAACAGTCGACGGATTATCCCCCTGCCATACCCCCCCGGAGAAAACCATAGCGTACAACAGATGCTGGAAGCAGACCGAAATGGTCTGACCCGCGATACCTGGAGGAGACTGCTGAACACCGCTCTCTCCGCTGATGATTCCGACATCCTTGTTCTGGGCGGTTCCCTTATCACCAGCCCCTGGGCCGACACAGCCATCGCACCCAAAGCTTTCCGTGACCTTTCCAGCCACCCCTGGATTGACCTGCTTTCTTTGGGAGATTTGCGTTCCATGCCAGTAATGGACTTATCTGCTGGCTTATCCTGCCGTAATCTTCTTTGCTTGCAGAATGATGCCGGTATAGAATATTGGCTATTCCCTGCTGAAAATCGCCTTGCATTTCTTTATCAACTCCCCGTGAACGAAGCCGCGGCTGCCGCATGGAACATGGCTTTCCACCTCTCCAATCCATCTGGCAATAGTGACCGGGACCACCTTCAGGCAAATTATCGGGAACAATTAACACATCTGATTGCAGCCGCCCAGTGGGCTGATGCCCCAAATTCCATCGCCTCCTGCGATATCGACCTCGATTCTGACGGCAAACCTGAATGCATTCTCGCCTCAGATACCATCTTTGCAACGATGGAAATCGATGCCGCCAGCCTAGTAACCACCTTTCATCTCCACGATTCGGGTATCACGCAGTGGGTCGGCCCAACATCGCAAATCGCCGTTGGCCTGTCCGACCCGCTTTTCTGGGATCTGAACGCTGGCACACACAGCGACCCCGCTGTCATCCCGGGCAGCTTCATCCTTGACGCGATTGAACCGCTTATTTTTCAAGTTGCTGAAATAAATCAGGATCACATTCACTTCGTCAGCCTTGATGGTAGCGTCAGGAAAGATTATTCACTTGACGATGAAGGTTTGCAGATCACCATCGAAACCGACCAACCTCTTCGCACCACACTCGTCCTCGTTCTCGATCCGCAGCAACGCTTCCAGCCAGATTGGATAAACCTATACACTATCATTTCCCAAACAAAAGATTCCTTCTGCTGGGGCTCACAGTCAGGCAATTCCGTTTGCAGCCAATGGACAGGCAGCCCGCAAGTCGAGATACACACATTTAAAGACAGTCTGGACACTCTCGCCCGACCTCAAGATGCCAACGCTGTTTACCCCGCTGGCCACTACCTGCCCGTGTCGCTCGCCACGTTAACTTTCACTACAGATCAGGGTCTTTCCATCAAGCTATCTTCCAGCCTGAATGCCCTTCCATGACCCCGTGAATTACGAACGATGGAGAACTGTACCTGAAAAAGCCTCCCAATTTTCCATGGGATCAAAGTGCACCCAGTCCTGGAATCGGAATGGAGGCGGCTTTGGGAGAGCCATACGCAGTGTTTGGGAATTTATTCACAATTTAGCCATTTTATGTTAAAGTTAATCAGAAGCTACAACCAAGGAGTAGACTGTCATGCCCACTTCCATCCCTGATATTGTTGTCAGCCGTTTGCCGGTATATCACCAAACCCTGCAAACCATGCTGGAAGAAGGACAACACACGACATCCTCCCAAGAGCTGGGTGAAAGACTGGGAATATCTGCCGCCCAAATTCGCAAAGACCTCTCCCAGTTTGGTGAATTTGGAAAACAAGGCACCGGCTACAACATTGCATTTTTGCTTGATCAGCTCAAATCCATTCTGAACATGGATCGGATTTGGGAGGTAGCCATCATTGGCGCCGGCAACCTCGGGCATGCCATTGCCCGATACCACGGATTCGCTCCACAAGGCTTCAATATCCGCCTGGTTTTTGATTCCAATCCAGACTTGATCGGCACCCATATCGATGATCTGGAAGTTCACGACACCCAGGAACTGATCCCCCGCATCAAAGCCGCCGGCATCAAACTTGCCATGTTAACCGTTCCTGACGAGGCCGCCCAGGAAGTTGCCGAAGAACTGGTGAAAGCTGGAATTCAAGGCATTTTGAATTACACATCCACGCCTCTGATCCTCCCGCAAAATATCGTCCACCTGCGGCACAGCGACCCGGTGGACCAATTGCAGCACATGACCTACTACATCGGCAAGAACAACCAGGATTAAGAAGCAGACTGCCCCGCGAATTGCAAGGCAGTCTGCTTGAATATCGCCATCAGAAAAACACTGGCCCCGCTTATCCCCTTTCTAAAGGCCGGTACTTAATCCGGTGCGGCTGATCAGCCTCAGCCCCCAGACGTGTCTTGCGGTCTGCCTCATACGCGGAATAGTTGCCATCAAACCAGAAAACGCTGCTTTCGCCTTCAAAGGCCAGGATATGGGTGGCAATTCTGTCCAAAAACCAGCGATCATGGCTGATTATAATGGCGCAGCCCACAAAATTCTCCAGGCCATCTTCCAGCGCTCGCATGGTGTTCACGTCCAGGTCATTGGTCGGTTCGTCCAGCAGCAACACATTGGCGCCTTCTTTCAGAATTCGCGCCAGATGAACCCTGTTCCTTTCGCCACCGGAAAGCAACCCCACCTTTTTCTGCTGCTGTGACCCCGTAAAATTGAACCGGGCCACATACGCCCGGGAATTGATTTCCCGGTTTCCCAATCGAACAAAATCCGTCCCTTCCGAGATCATCTCCCAAATCGTTTTTTCAGGGTCCAGCACATCCCGGCTTTGGTCCACATAGGCCAAAGTTACCGTTTCGCCTACGCGAATAGTGCCAGTGTCTGGCTTTTCCTGGCCAGTGATCATGCGAAACAAAGTGGTCTTGCCCGCCCCATTAGGGCCAATCACCCCTACAATTGCGCCCGCCGGTATTGAGAAGCTCATCTGATCCACCAGCAGCCTGTCGCCATATCCTTTTGTCACCTGGTTCGCCTCGATTACCAGTCCGCCCAACCGTGGGCCCGGAGGGATATAAATTTCCAAATCCTTGGCACGCTTTTCTGAATCTTGGTTGAGCATCTCTTCATATGCACTGACACGTGCTTTGGATTTGGCTTGCCTGCCCTTGGGCGACATACGGATCCATTCCAGCTCCCGTTGTAAAGTGCGCTGTCGCTCACTTTCACTTTTTTCTTCATTCTGCAACTGGGCTTGTTTTTGTTCCAGCCAGGAAGAGTAGTTGCCCTTCCACGGAATACCATGCCCCCGGTCCAGTTCCAGGATCCAGCCAGCCACATTATCCAGAAAATACCGGTCATGCGTCACTGCGATCACAGTACCTTCATAGCGCTGCAAATGCTGCTCCAGCCAGGCTACAGTTTCAGCATCCAGGTGATTGGTTGGTTCGTCAAGCAGCAAAATATCCGGTTTTTGCAACAGCAACCTGCATAACGCCACTCGCCTTCGTTCTCCGCCCGAAAGCACCCGCACCGGTGTATCTCCTGGCGGGCAGCGCAGGGCGTCCATCGCCATCTCAAGCCGCGCATCCAGGTCCCACAAACCGAGATGGTCGATCTTATCCTGCACCTTGCCTTGTTCTTCAATCAGGGCATCCATCTCGGCATCCGTCATCGGCTCGCCAAATTTGAGATTGATCTCCTCATATTTTGCCATCAAATCAATCGAATCTTGAACCCCTTCCTCCACAGCCTGGCGCACTGTCTTTCCATCATCCAGTTGCGGTTCCTGTTCCAGAAAACCGATTGTGAAACCGGGCGCCACCACCGTCTCGCCATTAAACTCCTTGTCCACCCCTGCCAGGATGCGCAGCAGCGTGCTTTTTCCGGAACCATTCAGGCCAATCACCCCGATCTTGGCCCCATAAAAATACGAAAGCCAAATATCTTTCAAAACAGGTGTTTTGCCGTGGAATTTACTCACGCGGATCATTTGATAAATAATCTTATTGGGTTCGCTCACCATATGCCTGGGCCTTTCTTTCAAAACAATGTAGGTACCTGTATATTTTACCAGCAGGCAGCCACAGTGCGCCGATCCGTTCAACAGCAACTTTGGTAAATAGTGCAAATTGGTGACGTCTGCGTTATACTTGCCTTAGATAATTCAACCTTGCGCCTGTGATGTTCAGGTATTCAGGCATGCATAAAGGAAACGATGAACAATATTCTTGAAATCCACGATCTCGATGTCACAGTACGCGGGGAAGAGATCCTCCACAACATTAACATGGAGATACCCGAGGGCGAGGTACATGCTGTTTTCGGCCCCAATGGCTCAGGCAAAACCTCCCTGATGATGTCCATCATGGGCTTCTCCGGCTACCAGATAACCTCCGGCAAGATCATCTATGAAGGCCAGGACATCACCCATCTTGGCTTGACCGAACGCGCCCGCCTGGGTATCGCCGTTGCCCAACAACGCCCGCCGACCATCAAAGGCGTCCGTCTGCGCCAGGTGCTGGATTATGCTTTTCTGCAAAACCCTGAGGCCTCTGCAAAAATCGAAGAATTGATCCGGGATAACAATCTGGAAAAATTCATGGACCGCGACATCAACGACGGCCTTTCCGGCGGCGAGATTCGCCGCGTTGAACTGCTGCAACTGCTGGCCACCCGTCCCAAATTTGCCATGCTGGACGAACCGGATTCTGGCGTTGATATCGAAGCCCTGGAACTGATCGGGGATATGGCAAAAAAGCTCTTCTCGGTTGATATCTGCCGACCAGCCTCACGACGCTCCGGTCTGATCATCACCCACACCGGACAGATCCTCGAAAGCGTATATGCCGACAAGGCGCATGTGATGATGGAAGGTACCATCGAGGGCTGCGGCAACGCCCAGATCGTGCTGGACACGATCTGCGACTCCGGCTATGCCCAGTGCCTTGTATGCATCAAACGAAAGGGGAACCAATGATGACACAAAAACCCTGGAGCCCTTCAGATAATCTTGTGATAAAGGATTTCATCACCGACCAGTCTAACGAAACACCCCACTTGATCAGCCCGGATCAATTCTCTCGAACCGATGCCCGAGAATTGGCCGAGGTCGGCATCCTGTTTGACAGTCCTGAGCGTTCCGGCACCTTTGTGGTGCAGGATTTCCATACCGTTTGCTCGCAGACCCAGTCTGACGGCTTGGAAGTGTTGCCCATCGCCCTGGCACTGGAAAAATATGACTGGCTGGCTGAAAAATACGCCTGGAAATTGATTGCTCCTGATACCAACAAGGTCACTGCCTTTTGCGCAAGCCAAAAAATCCCGCAAGGCTATTTCATTCGCGTCCATTCTGGTGCAAAAGTTAAATTCCCCTTCCAGGCTGCTCTCTACACTGCCCATGCCAACATTGCCCAGGCCATCCATAACATCGTCATTGTCGAAGATGATGCCGAACTGACCCTCATCACCGGCTGCGCCACCCAGCACGAGATTTCAAGCGGCGTGCATCTGGCCGTCAGTGAACAATGGATTGGCAAACGCGCCCGTTTCACCAATACCATGGTACACAGTTGGGGGCCGAAAGTCTCGGTGCGCCCCAATGCGGCCACCGTAGTGGATGACGAAGGCGTCTTTGAAAGCAATTACGTCTCCTTGCGCCCGGCCGCCGACATCCGCTCCAATCCCAAAACCTGGCTTAATGGTGCTGGCTCATCCGCCCGTTATTACAGCGTCATCCTCGGCTCTACCGGCTCGCATATCATCAGCGGCGGCGAAGTCTACTTAAATGGGGCAGGCAGCAGCGCCGAGCTGGCTCACCGCGCCATCTGCACCGGCGGCCGCATCTCACAGACCGGTCTGTTAACCGGCAACAACCGCTGCCGCGCCCACATCGACTGCTCCGGCATGATCCTCGACCCCGGTGATGAAGGCTTCATTGAATCCACTCCTGGCATCCGCGCCCAGCATCCCGAAGCCCAGATGAGCCACGAGGCCAGCATCGGTAAGATTGCCCCCGAGCAGGTCGAATACCTGCAATCCCGTGGCATCGAAGAACGTCAAGCCATCTCCATGATCATTCGCGGCTTCCTCAATGCCGACATCGAAGGTCTGGGCGAAGAACTGGATGCCCGCATCGACCAAATCGCAGAGATGGCCGGCCACGGCGAGTCCTGAAAAGGTTTGTACTATTTTCCCATCTACCTATTCGCCTGGTTATGGACTTTTTTATGAATGAGCAGTTTCGATTTTTATGATCATGCAGCGCAACATATAACCATTATTGAATTTCTTGAATGATTAGATTATCAAATTCAATTCCAACCTTTTCATTTGTTTTGTATAACAAAAGCCCAATACTAATAGTACCTTGATCATTGATGATTGTGTCCGTTACGGAATCTACTTTCTCTCCGTTTACGAAGACAGTGATCGTTGAGCCATTCACCTCAATTGAAATTGTATTGGTCACGCCATTCGAAAAGGCGAATAATCTGTTTGGGTCATGACTCCAGAGAGTCACGATATCCTGCCAATTCTCAGTCGGCCATAGTTCCAAATAAGCCGAACCATCATCGAGTAGATTCAGGCAATAATGTCTTCCAGTTAATCCATCCACCTCACGAAAATTCAAATACAAGTGCATATTGCCGGGAGTAAATGTGCTTTCAATAACCGTAACATCAAATGTCAAGATAAAATCTTTTGCGCTAATGACCGGAATAGTTGTAATGGAAGCATAATAATCCATCAGGCTGGTCATCGAAACCCGATATTTTCCATCTCTAAATTCACGAGTAATTTCACCAAAGTCGTCTATATCTTTTCCAATTTCCCAATTATTCATATTTAGGGAAAAGTCTTCACGGTATGTTCTTGTTCCCGTGGATGATAAAACAGCATCAAATGAGACTGGGTTTTCTAGTTCAACAGCGTTCCACAATTCTTCCCATTGATCAAGTTCCGTTCCAAGATCGATTCCAGAGATTTCTCTCAAAGCCTCAAAATATACATTGCGATTATATTCACTTTCTTCGCTTTCAAGGTTTTGAAGGATAAACGGGATCGCAGAATAGCTTTCTGGTCCTATATCTCCAAGTATTTTTGCCGAATCAGCGCGACTTGCCGGATCCCCATCAGATAATGTTAAAAGCAGAATTGGGATTATCTCGTTGATCTCCTGTGAGCTGATAGAATAACGGTCCCGAAGAGATAAATTTCGCAGCCGGTTTACAGCCACCCCTTCAAATTCCTCAACACCTTGTGCATAAGCCAGGATTTGCATTCCCCAGAATTCTGAAAGCGCATCTATCAGCGGCCCTTTCCATACCATGTTATACGGCGTGGAATATTCACATGTGGTGATTTTCTCCGGGAGCGGTTGTGACTGGTAAAGATCAATGCCCATTGGTGAGTATCCATTAACAGTCAACGAGATGACTCCGATCATCACAACTCCGGTATCCACATAGCAGGTTTCATTTCCCGAGGTGTAATAATCTCCTTTTGGAGTGAAGCTCATATTGATAAAGAGTTCAGCATCACATGGTTGGTCAGTTTCCATGACCCGGATATTGGCTCGCTCCAAAGTTTTTGTGACAGCTTCTGCAACTGGTTGGTAACTGGGTTCTCCAACCTGAGGCAGTAGTGTCATTAAACAAACACTGTCCACTTGTTTGGTTGAGCCATCAGTCAGGATCACCTGCGGCACTTTCGTTTCTGGTTTTGGCAAGGGAAGGCTTGTTGGTGTACTTGTAGCTAAGGGTACACTTATGGCAGTTTGGGTATTGATTACTTCCAGTGGCTCTTCCACACTGGCATTTATCTTTGGTCTACAACCCGAGTTTAGCACAGCAATAAGTGAAAAAGCAAAAACGATTCTTTTGATAAAAATGATCTTTTTCATTTTGGTCTCCTGTTCTCAAATAACCCATGACCCCAATATTTTTACCAGCAGATTATTATCGCTAGCCTCACATTTATTCCCAAGCTCTTCAATCCCCCCAAACCACTTCATGCGGTCTTCGCGGAATTGCCCGCCGGTAGCGATACTGCGGGTACCCCAGCACCATCGCCAAAACAATTTCGCGTCCTTTGGGCACGCCCACCTGTGTGCGCAATGTCCTGTTGTGCCGTAAGGCCAACGAAAAATACCCGATCTGGCATGTCCCCAAACCATGAATATGCGCCGCCAGCATCAAGCTGTACGCTGCATACACCGCATCTGCCACGCCAAACTCGCCCGGTGGAACGTGCGCCATCAGCAGCACCGGGGCACCAAAGAAGACTGCATCCTCTCCCCTGTCTTGTTTGCGCTCCAAAAATTCCAGCGACTTGGCGTCCGCCAGCATCTGGCGCAGTTCTTCTTCTGCTACTCCGGGCTTTTCGGCCCGTTTTCTCAGTCTCTTGGCAATGAGCGCCAATGCCGTCACCGTCTTCCGGCCCAGGTCAGCAATCGTTTCCCTGTTATCAACAGCAATCCAGTCCACCACTTGTCGGTTTTTCGCACTCGGTGCGCTTCGCGCAATTTGGATCAGCTGCTCGACCATCTCACGGGGAACAGGTTGGGTTTTGTAAACCCGCACCGATCGGCGGCTTTGCAAAGCAATGGATAATCGTTCAACTTCTGCCGCCAAGAACGGCGCAACCTGCGGGCATGCCTCCAGTGGAAAAGCAGAATGGTTAATGGCATCCACCGGGCACACCGCCACACACTGCCCGCATTCCCAGCAGCGCCGGGCCGAAACTGCAACTGCCTTGCCGTCCTGCATTTTATAGACCTGGGTTACATTGCATACCGCCGCACACCCCCCGCATCCAGTACAGATTTCGACATCAATCAGAATTTCGGTCATTTTTGCCCTCCAACTTTCATGCCTCAGAGTCTACTTCACATCCAGAATGTACAATACCAGGTGCTGTAATGCATGGCTCCCAAATCGTACAAAGCCAGCCTGTTCACCCCATTTCTGGATATCCTCCTCCGACAGACGGTGTTCAAGTGGCGGCCCAAATTCCTGATCGGCAATATACCGCCACTCCAATGCCGCCGTCCGCACCCGTCCCACCCGCCTCGCCTCTTTTAGCGCCTGCAACGGTGCGTCTGTCTCATGCAGCACAAGGCCCATGAACACCACATCACAAAATCCGTCGGGGAAAGGCAACGCTTCGGCAATGCCTGTGCGTAAATCGGTATCCGGCAGATGCTGTCTGGCAAGTTCCAGCATTTTTGGCGAAACATCCAATCCCGCTGTCCGTAACCCTTGCTTTTGAAATATCTCGAGAAACAAACCGCTGCCTGTGCCTACGTCCACCATGCTGGATGCCTCAATTCCATCCAAAACGATATTGACGACTTTTTCAACCTCCAGCAAGGCCACCCGCGCCGCTGAGCGCAAGCGATCTGGTTCTCCATCAAATCTTTTTTCATGCATAAGCAGCTCCTGGGCTATCCAAATAAACCGAATAATAACATGATCCCCAATACCGAAACAACAGCCCCCAATACCGCCCGCAGGCTCAGTTTTTCGCCGCGCAATGCAGAAATAGGCAGCACAAAGAGCGGACTGGTGGCCATCAGGGTCTGGGCAATGCCAGCCGGAGATAGTCTCACCGCCACCTGTTGCAGCCAGATGCACACATACGCCCCAACAAATGCCACCAGCAGGAGCATCAGCCAGGTTCGCCAGATATTGGGCCGCTTTCGCCACTCACCCAAAGGTTGTCTCCTCAATTTGATATACCCATACACCACCACTGACCCGGCAATCAGGCGTAAAATGGCGCTCTGCAAAGGACTGATTGCGGAAAAGCTGAACGCGTACCGCGAAAGCACCAGTCCAACCGCCTGTGATAGAGATGCCAGCACACCAAATGCCACACCGCGGATCGGATTCAGTTCGAACGTTCCATCCGTATTCGCCGGCCCGCTGCCATTCCGCTTTTGCTCGGCAATGACCCACGCCACCCCACCCACTGTGATCAAAATACCCAGCCATGCCGTTGATACCAGGCTTTCTCCCAAAAAGATCAGGGCCAACAGCGCCGTCATGGGAGGAGCCAATGTGCTGAGCAGCAGGGTTCGGCGTGCGCCCAGGTCTTTCAAGGCCTCAAAAAAAGCTGTATCGCCAATGCCAATGCCAATCGCACCGCTGATCAAAAGTACAGTCAATCCCAATGGCTGCAAGCTATCCAGCGGTTCGCGCAACAAAACCAGCGTACCGCCCAGCAGAATTGCCGCAATCACGCCTTTCAAAAGATTCATCTCAATCGGGCGGATCTTTTTTCCCAATCGTTCGAATAAAACGGTTGAAATCGCCCATAAAAATGCTGCCAATATTGCAAATACTTCACCCCTGATCTGTGAGAGTGCCATGCTTCAGTTCCTGTAAAAAATGAGATTAGCAGTTGTGCTCAACTGCTGACTGCCTGCGGTTGTTTGCTGGCGGTAAGTTTCTGCGGCCGCAGGAAGAACCACCAGGAAGAAAAAACGCCCAATGCATAACCAATGCCAGCCCCCACAAAGGCTGGTCCAAAACCGTACCGCACCTGTATCCAACCGCTAAGCATCGAACTAAGCCCCCAACCCAGGCTGCCAAACACAGTCAGCATACTGGAAGCCGCTGGTCGTAAATCCTGCTCTACGTCTTCCATGACAAAGTTCTGATATACCGGGCCGGCCATGTTCATTAACATGATGCGCACGTTATACGCTAACGCACTCAACACAAACCAGGGCGAAATGGCCAGGATCACCAAAAACGGCAGGGAAAAACCCCGGCTCAAAGCGAATAACTGAACTTTGCCAAATTTTTCTGCCAGCGGAGGCGCCAGGAGCATACCCAGCCCCATCGCCAGCGAGCCGCCGGCAAAGACCAGGCCAATATTCTGGTCTGATTGGTGATGCATATGGCGGAAAAATACATTCATAAATGGCATGATCAAACCTGCACCCAGCGAGGTTAACAGCACAGGTGTCATCAACTTGCCAAAATGCCGCCAGTGATGAAGAATAACAGGCAAGATATTTCCGCCATTGCCGAGCTTCTGCTTGATGGGCAGGGTTCGAATTCGGAGGATGGGCAGTAACCCGATCAGGGTCAACAAGACCATCACCAGCAGTGCAGTCCGGTAACCTGCTTCAGCATCAAGCGTCCAGCCATTCCTCAATAGCCAACTGGGCAACCGTCCCCCAGCCCAGTTCCCGGCGAAAGTTGCAGCCATCTGCAAGGCAAAGGCGGCGCTGAATAAATATGCGCGTTCTTCCTCCCCGCTGCTTTCCATCAAAAAAGGTGCAATCGAAATTGTGATCAGGCATTGTGCTCCACCAAAAACTGCACTCATCAATACGATCACCCAGAGCAATGGAAATAACACCATCACCGCCACCGACAGCGCCGTCACCAGAATACCGCCAAACAGGACCCATTTCCGATTTAGTCTGCTGATAAGAAAATTGGAAAAAATGGCTGTAACCACAATGCTCATCTGGTTCAGAGAAACCAGTTTTCCCAGAAAAGCTTCATCATAGCCAAGGCTGAGCACAAAAAAATTGAACAGCAGATTATAAATTCCCATGGCCGCACCAGTTAACGCCACGCTGACCAGGTATCGGCGCGCATTGCGCTGGAATTGTCCCATACGCCGGACATACAATCCACCCGCCTTGTATAGCTTTTTTGCAACTTTAAAGGTTTTCAATGCCATGTTTTGACTTTAGTCCTCATCACCAGTAATGAATTTCAGCGTGTTTTCCAGAGTATCCTCAACCCCTTCTCTCCGAAAGGCATAGCAGCGTTTTTCTTCACCCAACAAAATGATGTGCACCAGACCTGCCAGACGCAGTTGGTTCAGATGATGCACCACAGTTGGTGGACGCAAACGCAGCTTCCTTGCCAATTGGCTGGGGGGCAGCGGGGTTTCGGCCAGATACCGCAGAATGCGCAGCCGGGTCGGATCAGCCAAAGCTTTCAATCGTGCTTTCAATACCGGCGGCACAGCCTCGCCCGGCACCAGGCTTTCCTTATCCTCCCTACAACCAAACACCAGGCCCACCCTGTCCTCACTGAGGCGATTGACAAAGATCAGCGGGCTGCTCCAGCAGGATGGCGCCAACACAAATTCCAGGCTCTGACCGCCCTGAAAATATTCCGTAAATTGCACACCTCTCGAGAGTGTCTCTAAAAGCTGTTCAAGTGGCATATCTTCTGCCGCTGTCTGCGCTTTAGCCAGCCCTGCCGACAATACCGGCTGGATATGCTTCTCGTCTTCGGCAAAGAAAACTTCATAATAATTCTTCAATGCCTGCAGATACCGTTCCCCAAATTGTCGTGGCTCTCGCCAGGCATTCATCAGGCTTTCCATCTGGTCTGGATTTAAGCTGATATTTCGTTTTCGGTACTGTGCCTTTATCTGTGCCTGCTCACCGGTATCCCAATTGCCACGACGCTCCGTTCCCTGCAAGATATCCACCACTTCCGCAGCTATAACCGCTGGATTGATGGTCAACGCCGAAAGACGCTCTTCCGGCGGCAGGCCCTCCAGAGCAGCCAATGCAGCCTGGGCAGACTTGGGTTTTGCATCCAGGTTCATCAACCAGGCAATGGGCACCAGCACCCAGGGTTGAACCCTTTCAAGGGTAGTTCGGTCCTCCAGTGGCAATCTTGACCGCACGCCGGCCGCCCAAGTCGGGCGCAGTCCATAACGTGCCGGGTTGGTCAACACGCACAGGCTGACGAACAAGTCAAACGCCGTACCGCTTTCCCAGGTGATATTTGACATACACAAGACTCCATGTATCACATCGTTCAGGCATAAATGATTAGATATATATCTAATCATTTCGATGATAATCCAATGCTGCAAGGCAGTCAACCGCACATCCGCTTTCATTTGCTTTGCAGTTCGCTTTCAGAAGTGGGGCAACATTCTCATCAATTTCCGCCACCCTTCCATAAGCGTTTTCTTATGGTTCTCATGTTCACTATATTTTTTTTGCGAACCTTGCATTCCGAATAAACCATGTGCGTTTTCTCTCCGCTGGTTGACGAATTCCGCGCTTGCTGGTATAAATGCCCCATTATGATTAAACGAGCCTGCTTTCATCACCATACCAAGCATCCTGTAGCCCCCACCGGTGGAGGTTTGGTGTGTTTTAGCCTTTAGTCCCTCTGTAGATCGCATGCACACACTCCCCGGTAAAACGGGGAGTTTTTTATTTGGTTCACGTGGATTTTGATCCACCTCAAGGAGCAAACATGACGAACATTTCAGCAGAAAAACCAATTATCCGTTTATCCCTGCCCTCAAAAGGCCGTCTTTGTGATGACAGCCTGGAACTGCTCAGCGCCTGCGGATTAAAGGTTTACAAACCCAATCCCCGCCAATACGAAGCTCGCATCCCCAGCCTGCCTGATCTTGTCATTCTTTTTCAACGCCCTGGCGATATTGTCGCCTCTGTGAGTGACGGCAGCGTCGAATTT
The DNA here is from genome assembly GCA_020060485.1 of Anaerolineales bacterium. The sequence continues at coordinate 27,057 of JAGVAB010000130.1, read as the reverse complement.
GGCATCACCGGTTTGGATATTCTTGAAGAAAAAAGGGAGCATGGCAATCAGATCCTCATCCTGCATGATGACCTCAAGTTCGGCGGCTGTGCCCTCTCACTGGCCGTCCCCGAAGAATGGCAGGATGTGCATTCCATCGAAACCCTCAAAGCCCGCGCCAAAGCTATGCCCCAACCCCTGCGCGTGGCCACCAAATTCACCAATCTGACTGCCAGATATCTGGATCGTCTGGGGATCAAGCATGACATCATCTCGGCAGAGGGCACTCTCGAAACGGCGCCCACCATTGGCTATGCCGACATGATCTCCGACCTGGTATCGTCCGGCCAAACCTTGCGCGACAACCGTTTGCGCCCTCTCGAGGACGGCGTCATTCTTAGATCCCAGGCTGTTCTGGTTGGCAACCGGCAGTCTCTGCAGGAAAACCCCCTGGCCCTGAGCATCGCCCGTCAGCTTCTGGAATACATTGAAGCTTATCTGCGTGCCACCGAAAATCTGGCCATCTTCGCCAACATGCGCGGCAGCTCGCCCGAGACCATAGCCAACCGCATATTTGAACAATGTTCCATCACCGGTCTGCAAGGCCCCACCATCTCACGCGTCATCGTGCGCGAGCAAGACCCCAACTGGTATGCGGTAAACATCATCGTGCCGCGCAATGAACTGGTACGAACGATCGGCGAACTGCGCACCATTGGCGGAAGCGGTGTGGTTGTCATGCCAGTCAACTATATTTTCGATGAAGAACCGCCACGCTATGCCGCCATGCTCAAAGCCCTGGGCATGGAAATAAATCAGGAAACAGGAGTTTGATCATGCTGCGAATTTTCCAGCCCGACGAAGCCCGCACTTCGATATTGAAACGTGTTCCCATGGACGAAATGCCCATTCCAGACATCGTCCTGCAGCGCACCGCCGAATTATTCGGCGAGCCTCTCACCCCGGAGCAGGCCGTGGCGCGCATCCTGGCCGATGTGCGCCGCCGCGGCGATGACGCCTTGTACGAATGGTCGCAGCGACTGGATGGCAGCACCCCGCAAAACTTTGCTGTCCCACCAGCCGAGTTGAAAGCCGCCCTGGAGCAACTGCCTGCTGATCTGCGCCAGGCATTGGAACTTGCCGCAGACCGTGTCCGCCGGTTCCATGAAGCCCAGCCAGTCACTTCCTGGATGACCCAGAAACTGGGCGGCACTGTTGGTCAGTATATGCGTCCCATACTGCGCGTTGGTATCTATGTACCGGCCGGCAGCGCCCCTCTGCCCTCATCAGTTTTGATGTCCGCCATCCCGGCTCAGGTGGCCGGAGTGCCAGAGATCGCCCTGGTAGCCCCACCCAACCGTGGAACAGGGAACATTGATCCCACCATTTTGGCATGTGCCGCCCTGTTGGGCATCACCGAGGTTTACACCATCGGCGGTGCCCAGGCCATCGCAGCTCTGGCCTACGGCACGCAATCCATCCGCCCTGTGAAAAAGATTTTCGGTCCCGGCAATCTCTTTGTCTCCATCGCCAAACGCCAGGTCTTTGGCTTTGTCGGCATCGATACCATCGCCGGCCCCACCGAGACTGTTGTTATCGCCGACGACTCTGCCAAACCGGAATGGGTGGCCGCCGACTTGCTGGCTCAAGCCGAGCATGACGAGCTGGCTAGCGCCATCCTGCTCTCCCCTTCCATGCAATTGATCCAGTCAGTACAGCAAGAAGTGGAACGGCAACTGATCCACAGAAGCCGCAGCCAGACCATTTCCACCTCGCTGAATAATCGTTCCGGGGCTGTGCTGACCCGAGATCTGCAACAAGCCGTGGACCTCTCCAACGAGTACGGCCCTGAACACCTCTGTCTGGCCGTGGCAGACCCCTGGCGTCTTGCAGAAAAAGTGACCGCCGCAGGTGGTATCTTCGTCGGCGAACATTCTTTTGAAGTCCTTGGAGATTACGTAGCCGGCCCCAGCCACGTCATGCCCACAGGCGGCTCGGCCCATTTCAGCTCGCCGCTCAATGTACTGGATTTTGTCCATGTGGTCAGCCTGGTTGCCCTCGATCCGCAAACATCCCGCCAGATCGGCCCGGCAGCAGTGACCATTGCCACGTCCGAACAACTCGATGCTCACGCGAATTCAGCCCAGGTACGCTTATGAAAACTGCAGCCCGTTTCGCAGATTTTTCTCCATACACCCCCATCGAACCCTTTGAGGTGCTTTCTGCCCGCCTGGGCCGCGCCCCCCGGGAGATCGTCAAACTGGACGCCAATGAAAATCCTTATGGCCCTTCGCCAAAGGCGCGCCAGGCACTGGCCGAAATGCAATGGCCACACATCTACCCCGACCCCGAGAGCCGTGAGTTGCGCACTGCTTTGTCTGAATTCACCGGAGTGCCGATGCAAAACCTGGTGACTGGAGCAGGTGCAGACGAATTGATCGATCTCACTTTGCGCCTCATTCTCGATCCTGCCGACAGGGTCATCAACTGTCCACCCACTTTTGGCATGTACGCTTTTGAAACCAGACTGAATGCCGGCGAAATCATCGATGTGCCGCGCAAACCGGATTTTTCGCTTGATCTGCCTGCCATCCAGCATGCCATAGAACAATACCAGCCCCAGGTTATCTTCCTGACCACTCCCAACAACCCCGATGGCAGCTTTCCCGCCGCCGAAACTATCAACGCGTTGCTGGAAATGCCAGTGCTGGTCATTCTGGACGAGGCCTACATCGAGTTCACCGGCGCCGCCGGCGGGCGGCTGGGCGAAAACCTGAGCCGCATCCAGCAAGTGCCCAGGCGCCAAAATCTGGTCGTCCTGCGAACCTTCAGTAAATGGGCCGGGTTGGCTGGTTTGCGTGTCGGTTACGGTGCATTTCCCGATTGGATCCTGCCCGCACTATGGAAAGCAAAACAGCCCTATAATGTCAATGTAGCCGCCAATGTGGCCGCCCTGGCCTCCCTGCAGGATGTGGATTATCTTTCCTGGAATGTAGCCCGCTTGCGTACAGAGCGCGATCTTCTGTATGACAAGCTAAAAACGATTCCTTTTCTGCATCCCTATCCTTCCCAGGCCAACTTCATCCTCTGTCAGGTGGAAGGCATGCCGGCCGCTGAACTGAAAGACTTGCTCCTGCATGAAGGCATCATGGTACGATTCTATGATACCCCTCTGTTGCAAAATTTCATCCGCATCAGCATCGGCCGTCCGGAAGAAAACAAGTGCATCGTTGCTGCCTTAAAACAAATTGCTGCCGAAAGGAACATCACATGACTCTCATACCAGACCCGGACAGCCAGCCGCGCCACAGCACACTCAGCCGCAGCACCAGCGAAACCCGCATCGAGTTGGCTCTCAATGTAGATGGCTCCGGTCAGCATGAAATTGATACCGGCATTCCCTTTTTCGACCACATGCTGACCCAGATCGTCGTGCACGGCATGTTCGATCTCAAACTGCACGCCCAGGGCGATCTGCAAATTGACCCTCACCACACCATCGAGGATGTCGGCCTTGCTCTGGGGCAGGCCTTCCGTGAATCTCTTGGCGAGCGGCGCGGAATTGTGCGCATGGCTTCAGCCTATTGCCCAATGGATGAATCGCTGGCCTTTGCCGCCGTAGACTTCTCTGGACGCCCGTATACCATCATCGAGGTTGAATGGCATGCTCCCAGCCTGGGCGGTATTCCGGTTTCCCTCTTTGCCCACTTTCTGGAAAGCTTTGCCCTCGAAGCACGCTGCAATCTCCACGCCCGCCTCCTCTATGGCCGGGACGATCACCACCAGGCCGAAGCTATCTTCAAAGCACTTGGCCGGGCATTGGACGCCGCCGTGCAAATTGATCCCCGCCGGGCGGGTATTATTCCCTCCAGTAAAGGCATCTTGTTCTAGGAGCCGCCATGCAAAACCACGATGCGCTGCTGATCGACGCAGGCACAGGTAATCTGCACTCGGTCTACAATGCCCTTCTCAAACTGGGCTTCTCGATCAAGCTCACCAAAGATCCCGACGACCTGATTTCTGGCGGGCGCATCATCCTGCCCGGCGTGGGTGCCTTTGGCGGCTTCATGCAGGGCCTCACTCAGTCTGGCCTGGTACCTGCTCTGCAGGATGCCGCCCGCCGCGGGGCACCCTTTTTAGGAATTTGTGTCGGCATGCAGGCCTTGTTCAACCAGAGTACCGAAATGGGCCGGCACGCCGGCCTGAACATCCTCCCCGGCCAGGTGCTGCGTTTCAACGACAGGCCCGGTTACAAAATTCCCCACACCGGCTGGAATCAGCTCTGGTTTGGGACTGATCCCAGCCCGCTCTTCAAGGGTTTGCCCAATGGCTGCCATGCCTATTTCAACCATGCCTTCTATTGCCTGCCGCAGGACGCATCTGTCACCAGCGCTACAACAGACTATATAATCGATTTTACGTCTGCGGTGCAAAGCGAAAATATCTTTGGCGTCCAGTTCCACCCGGAAAAAAGTCAGCGTGTGGGGCAGACCATTTTACGGAATTTTTTCAACCTTTGAGTGCACACGAAAGAGAGTGCCGCCCATGCCAAATCACCCTCCCCGCGCTGCCCTGTTTATCGATTTTGAAAACCTCTATACCACCCTGAAGAACCTGCAGAAACAGGGCATTGGTGATTTTGGCGCATCTCCGGCGATAGACTTTGCCAGCCTGGTGGAATATGTCAACCAACACATTGGCGGATTGGAAATGGAAGACACATATGCAGCTGCCAATTTCAGCCACTATAACCAGCAGCTAGGTGGTCTCAACCGCCTGGCACGCATTATCCATGTTGACAGTTTTGAACCAGCCCCGCCTCAAACCAACTCAAAATCAAAGGCCGGTAAAAAATATGTGGTGCACAATTATAGCGATATGTCCCTGGCTTTCCATGCCGGACTGCACGCCGCAAAGAACCCGGCCAGCGTTTATGTTTTTGTCACTGGTGATGGTGCCTTTGCTGCCGTGGCCAACTGCCTGCAAACCTCCGGCCGCATGGTGAACTTCATTCTGCCAGACCCTGCCAGCGCACATCACATCCTCCTGGAACGCTATCTATGTATTCCTTTTCAGGACACCCAACCCCAAGTGCCGCAGACCGAAAACATCACCCCGCCCGAGCCTGATCAGAACACACCCCGGAAACCCTACCAACGGGCAGTGGAGATGATCTCAGATTTTCGCCGGCAATTCAGCACAGCCATTCCGGCCGATCTGGTCAAGGCCGCCATTGGGCCTGCCTCGGCAGACCGGATTTTGAACCATGCCCGTTCAGAAGAAGCGATCGACCTGTGGCAGAGTGAAGCTGGAGTGGCTTGTGTCTCTTTAACCAAAGAGCGCTTGTTTGGAAAAATCCAGCTCATGGAACCCCGCCCGGCTTTTGCCCGGGCAGCCGGAGTACTCTACGCTCTTGCCTCCCTGGCCGAAGCAGCCAGCCCGCCACCCAGCCGCTCCGAATGGCGGAAAGCTTTAAAGGATCGGTTAAAGATCAGTGTATCCGAGGCCAAACAGTGGCTCAACCTCTTGCTGGAAACCGGCATCCTGCAAGACAGCCGCATCAAACACCCTGACCTGAGTACTTCCAAACTCAAAGAATTTCTGATCCGCGCCGAAGCCCAGTCACCCGAGGAGAACCCAAGCCCATGAACCCGGATTTCATCGTTTTTCCCGCCATCGACCTCAAGAACGGCCAGGTGGTGCGCCTCAAAGAAGGGGACCCCTCCCGCCAGACCAATTATGCCAGTGACCCCGCAGGTGTTGCTGCTCGCTGGATAACCGCCGGCGCCCAATGGCTGCATGTAGTCAATCTTGATGGCGCCTTTGAACAGGCCGATAGCGCCAACCAGAAGGCCCTGCAAGCCATTCTGGAGGTTTCCATGGCATATAACACCCCCATTCAGTTTGGCGGCGGTCTGCGCAGCTTGCAGGATGCTGAACGAATCCTCGATCTGGGCGTCAGCCGGGCCGTTTTCGGCACTGCCGCCGTAGCCCAGCCAGAACTGGTGCGGAAAGCTGTGCATCAGTGGGGCGCTGACCGGATCGCAGTCAGCCTGGATGCGCGTGATGGTATTGTTCGGGTGCGTGGCTGGCAGGAATCTTCGAACCAGACCGCGGTTAATCTCGGCCTTGACTTTCAGCAAATGGGTCTGCGCTGGATCGTTTTCACCGACATCGCCCGCGATGGTTTGCAAACCGGTGTCAACCTGCCCGCCACCCTCCTTCTTGCACAAACTACCGGCCTGCTGGTGGTCGCCTCCGGGGGAGTCAACACCATTGATGACGTACGGGCTATCCGCTCTGCGGGCTTGCCAGGTGTGATTGTTGGCCGGGCGCTCTACGAAGGCAGCATCCAACCCGAAGATCTCTTCAGCAGTAGAGAGGACTGATCCCATGCTCGCCAAACGTATCATCCCCTGTCTGGATATTGCCGAAGGTCGTGTGGTCAAGGGTGTGCAGTTTGTCAACCTGCGCGACGCTGGCGACCCCGTAGAACAGGCCAGGATCTACGACCTGGCCGGCGCCGATGAACTGGTCTTTCTGGACATCTCTGCTACCCACGAAGGCCGGGCCACTGCCATCAAAACCGTGGAACGCGTCGCCAACCAGGTCTTCATGCCGCTGGCGGTGGGCGGCGGCATTCGTACTGTGGAAGACATGCGCGGCATGCTTCTGGCCGGAGCCGACAAGGTCAGTGTCAATTCAGCTGCAGTACATGATCCCAATCTGCTCAAGGAGGGCGCACAGCGTTTTGGCAGCCAGTGTGTTGTCCTCGCCATAGATGCCCGCCGCATCCCAGGTACCGAATCCTTTCCCCGCTGGGAGGTTGTTATCAATGGAGGGCGCACGCCCACCGGCCTGGATGCTGTCGAATGGGCCATGCAGGGCGTGTCTGCTGGGGCAGGTGAAATTCTGTTGACCAGCATGGATGCTGATGGAACTCTGTCCGGGTACGATATCGCCCTGACCCGCACCGTATCAGAAGCAGTCAACGTACCCGTTATTGCCTCCGGCGGCGCAGGTTCCATGCAACATTTCGCCGATGTGCTGACCGAGGGCAAGGCTGACGCGGCCCTGGCTGCCTCCCTTTTCCACGATGGCAAACTTTCCATCCCTGAATTGAAAAACTATCTAGCTGAAGTTGGTGTGCCGGTACGACTTGTGCCCAAAGCAGACTAAAGCTCTTTCACAAACGTATACTGTTCCTTGACAATCTGGTATCCTATCCGCTGATAGAACTGGTGGGCTTCCCGCCGCGTGACATTTGAGCGCAGCCGGATGGTGGCAACGCCGCTTTCTCTTGCCCATACCTCAACTGCCAGCATTAATTGTCTTCCGGCCCCTTGTTTTCGGGAACTACCATCCACGACCAGGCCACCGATTTCAATGAATTCTTCGGATTCCAGATAACAAACGGGCAGGGCATGCACCCAGCCGATCACATCCCCAGCCTCATTGCTGGCTATGCGAATAAAATGACTTGGATTATCAATAATCATCATAAAACGCCGCTTCACCCCCGCCGCATCTGCCGGGTAGCCCAGCTGAGCGCACAACTCGGTGATCGCTGACAGGTCCTCCGGTCGTGCTTCCCGAATCGTGATTGTTTCACCCATTTTCGCCTCTTACAGGAGATCTTTTGAGATATGCTAGAACAGAACACCACTATTGTACCGGTATTCGACGAAAAAGGCCTGATCCCGGCCATTGTACAGGACAGCCAGACCGGCCAGGTCTTGATGCTGGCTTATATGAACCAGGCATCATTCCAACTGACCCTGCAAACCGGAGAGACCCACTTCTGGTCGCGCAGCCGTCAGGAGCTCTGGCACAAGGGCGCCACCTCGGGCAACACCCAAATCGTGGTAGACTTGTGCCTGGATTGTGATTGCGACGCCATTCTGGTCAAAGTGCATCCGGCAGGTCCGGCCTGCCATACTGGCAAAAACTCCTGCTTTCACAATCCCGTAATCCATGAATGATCTCACAGCACATGGAGGTAGCATGACCCTGAATGAACTGTTCAATATCATCCTCGACCGCCAGGATAACCCGGTTGAGGGATCCTACACTGCCTATCTTTTCCGCAAAGGCCAGGATGAAATTCTCAAGAAGATTGGCGAAGAATCAGTCGAGGTCATTCTGGCCGCCAAAGCCCAGGGCAAGCAGCGCCTGATCGAAGAAATTGCTGATCTCACTTACCATACCCTGGTGCTTCTGGCCGACAGCGGCCTCACCCCCGCCGATATCCTGACCGAGCTTGAACAACGCCACCAACCCAAAGGACAATGACCTAAAATCATCCAAACTTAAAAAGGATAAAGTTTGAAAATGGCAGAATCCAGAGACCAGAGTAAAACCCCGTCCAGAACCAAGCGCATTGCCGGTTCCACATTGATTGTCATGATCGGATGGGGGGCGTCCATTGTGGTTGGCCTTGTTCGCCAACGCATCATCGCCGGGCAATTTGGCACCAGCGCCGTTCTGGATGCCTTCACTGCCGCCAACGTGATACCTGAACTGATCTTCACCATGCTCTCCGGCGGAGCGCTCAGTTTCGCGTTCATCCCGATCTACACCGAGTTGATGACCAAAGGCGACCCCCAGCGACCCAACCGCCTCTTTAGTCAGGTTGTCAACCTGATCTTCCTCATCACCTTTTCCACTGCCATCCTGGCTGCCCTGACGGCCCCCTGGCTGGTCAGCTCCCGCTGGGGTGTTGGCGCAAATTTCACCCCTGAAGTGCAGCAGATGACTGTGCAGCTCATGCGCATCCTGCTCCTCTCCACCCTGCTCTTTGCCGTCAGCAGCATCTTCACCGCCACCCTTTACGCCCACCAGCATTTCATCATCCCCGCTCTCCTGCCCAGTATGTACAGCCTGGGTATCATCATTGGAACACTTGTCCTTTCGCCCCGCTTTGGCATCTTCGGCGTAGCCTGGGGCGCTGTCCTCGGCGCAGGCATGCATCTGCTCATTCAGATTCCAGGCTTGATCCACTACAAGGTCAAATGGCAGCCAAATCTGCGTCTCGAGCCGGCTGTTCGCAGAGTGGCCATCCTCATGGCGCCGCGCATCATCGACCTGCTTATGGCCCGCGCAAGCATTAATTGGCTGAATGCCACCCTCTCCTCCCGGCTGGGGCCAGGCAATCTGGCTGCCCTTGATTATGCTTACCGCCTGATGAACATGCCCTGGACCCTGATCGGCACAGCCATCGGCATAGCCGTCTTTCCCACCCTGGCCGCCCTTGCCGCTGAAAAAGACCTGGAAGCTCAAAAGCGCGCCATGAGTGGTGCCATGCGTGCCATTCTAACCCTGGCCATCCCGGCAGCGGCCGGTTTGATCGTTCTTGGCACACCTGTCATACGTCTCCTTTTTGAGGGCGGCGAATTCACTGCCGAAAGCACCCAGATGGTCTACTTTGCCCTCAAGTATTACACCCTGGCCCTCATCACACAATCCGTGTTGGAAGTCGTGGTGCGCTCCTTTGCCTCGCAGCAGGATACTTACACCCCACTCTATATTTCATTTTTCACCACCGGGCTGAACATCGCCCTCGCAATCTGGCTGACCAAACCCATCGAACAAGGCGGCCTCTCATTGGCCGGGCCTGCACTGGCCAATGGCATTGCCGTTGGCGTGGAAGCCCTGACCGGTTTGACCATCCTCAGCATCCGCTGGAAAGGCATTCATGCCCGCCAGATCCTGCTGGACGCGGGCAAAGCCTTGCTGGCCGCAGTCTTAATGTCCGGTGTTATCTGGGGTGTGGAAAATTTATTGGGCTTTTCCGGTCTCTACCTGCTGGTCATCGGCGGCGGTCTGGGCGCTGCGGTGTATTTTGTTACAGCCTACTTCCTGGGCATCAAGGAAGTACTCACCATCCCCCTCTCGCTGCTCAAACGACAACAACCTGCTCAGTAAAAACGCAGGTCACAATTGCAAAGCGCCCGGCCTGCCGTACAATGGCAAGTCGGGCGCTAGTTCTGTCCTAAAAAACTGACCTCATTCTGCTTTTTCGTCTGCTGGAAACAATTCCTTCATTTCCACCATTTCATATGGCAGCCGGCCGCTGATCCACACCGCCATCATACCCAGGTCATCATCGCCCGCTTCGCTTTCAGGGTAAGTCTCACGAAATGCAGCATACAAGGCGTCAAAATCATCTTCCTTTGGCCATTGCAAGAGAAAGCCTGGCATGAGCGTGCGATCAGCTTCCAGCGGCAGGATATTCCACCCATGCTGGTTGAGCAACTCATACATCTGACTGCCAAGCTGAGCATGCAATTCCGCCCAGGCCGCTAACACCGCGGCAGCAAAAACCGGGCTCTTTTCGAAAGCACTCGCCGCATTCTTGGCCTTAAGCGCTGCGGGTGCCAGGGAACTGTTGCGAAATCCGGGCACCTTCACCAGTTGCTTTACCAAGCGGTTCAGGCTGCTGCCCGTCCCTCTGGACAAGCCTTCTGCGCCAGCCAGTGTGCTGCGCAATATCTCGAACCGGTAATCATCCCGCATGAACTCATTAACCGCATGAAAAGGGAAAAATTGTACTTCTTTGTCTTTTGCCATAAATCCTCATCATCACCTGAAATAATTGATCCGCAAATGCGATCACAGGTTCCTATTATAACAAAGTCGCCTGCAAATAACGGCCCATATTTAACGAGTCCCTGGGATTTACCGTGGAAAGGCATTCGGGTGGGAGTGTTTTTGGCGGGGAGCGCCCCAAAAACCCCAACCCTGCTATGCATCACACTACTTCCCCAAGAACCTCTTTAACTCGGGCAATGACTGACCCCGAACCAACAAAAAAGCCGGGGCTTTGTTCGCCGCCGGCTTTTGCGCCTGTCAAGGTATTAGCTTATCTCGCTTTTGGGATGATAAGCCAAAGAATGAGATAAGGCACAACCCCTGGTAAACCGCCAGGCAGGAACAGAATCAAAAAGCCTAAACGGAACCAGAAAGTGCTGATGCCAAAAAATTCTGCCATACCGCCACACACCCCGGCCAAAACCCGATCGTGGCGCGAACGGCGCAATCTGTTTCGTTGTGTTACTTGTGTTTCCATGGTCAACTCCTTTTGATAATCTCCATATTCAATATACTATACGGAAATATCCTCCACAGAGTCGCGTTTTTCCACCTTTTCAGTCACCGCCTCGCTGGCATCATCCAACCGTGCCACTTCTGCATCACTCAATCTCCAGCCCAACCCACCCAGATTGTCCTGCGCCTGCTCCAAAGTCTTGACCCCCGGGATGGGGATCATCCCTTTGCACATCACCCAATTCAGCGCAACCTGGGATGGGGTTTTGCCTTCGTGCTCTCCCCCGATCTTTTGCATCAACCGGATTAGCGGCTGTACTTTTGCCAGTGTTGCCCGACTGTAGCGATTGGCGCGCATGCCCTGCAAGGGCTTCTCAGGAGTGTACTTGCCAGTCAACACCCCGGAAGCCAATGGGCTGTAGGCAATCATGCGCACGCCCAGTTCTTGCCCCAGTTTGAGCAGGCCGCTCGTTTCAACGCTGCGGTTTAATAGATGATATTCCACCTGATTGGCTGCCAGGTTAATCCCCTCGCTGGCCAGGGCATCATATGCCCGCTGCATCTGCACGCAGCCATAATTCGAGACCCCAACAGCTCGCACCAGACCATCCTGCACTGCCTCAGCCATGGCTGCCATCCACGTCTCCACTGTAACCGGTGGCAGCGGCATATGCATCTGATACAGGTCCACGCTGGTCAGCCCCAGACGTTTCAGACTATTGCGCAGCGCCCTCAACAAGGCCTTGCGCGAGAGTCGCCAGGGCAGCGGCATGAATTTCGTCGCCACCTGCACTGGCTGGTCCGTTTCAGCGATAAACCTTCCCAGCATTTCTTCAGACTTCCCCTGACCATACACTTCAGCTGTATCAAAGAATCGTATTCCGCAGTTGAGCAGCCACTGAAACGCATCCTTTATGTCTGCTTCCTGATACCCCCGGCCAAAACCCCAATACAGGCGATCCCCCCATGCCCACGTGCCAATTCCGAATTCCACCCCATCCAATGCCTGCGGCTGTTGTACTGCGCCATTTTCTTGATCTCCGGCATGAACTTCTTGCTCCATTTGCATATCTGTATCCATGAGCCATCCTGTGGGTTTACTCATAAGAGGGGAAAAATTAACAAAGTTGTGTTTCAATATTATCATAGCATAATCACCTGTGTTTATGACCAGCAACATACCAATAAACGCCATAATTAATACCGGTCGGCCATCTATTTATGGCTACACGAAGTATTCCCGGTGAAACTTGAGCTGCCCGTGTTTACAAAGTTGCTTTTTTTATTATCCAGCCACCCAAGCAAACCCAATCCCGCTTTTCCCTTGCCGAATTATTCAGCTCATCTTAGAATGGTATCATGCCTGAAGAGATCACTCCCATCCGCCAGCAATATCTTGATATCAAGAAACAATATCCCGATTCCATCGTTTTCTTCCGTTTGGGCGATTTCTACGAAACCTTCGACCAGGATGCCGAGATCGCCTCTCGTGAACTGGATATCGTCCTCACTTCGCGCAATGTTGCCAAAGGCAACCGCATTCCCATGGCTGGCATCCCCTACCATGCCGCCGAGAATTATCTGGCGCGCCTGATTGAAAAAGGGTATCACGTTGCCATTTGCGAACAGGTCGGCCCTGTGCCCAAAAAAGGCCTGGTGGAACGCAAGGTGGTACGTGTGGTCACTCCCGGTACCATCGATGAACCTGGCTTGCTGCGCGGTGACCATAACAATTATCTGCTCAGTGTGTTTATGGAAGAAGGCAAGGCCGGCCTTGCCTATGCCGACATCACCACTGGCGAATTTGCCGCTACAGAACTTAGAGGGGATGACATCGAATTGCTGGTGCGCGCCGAGATCATGCGCCTGCACCCGGCAGAGATCCTCCTGCCGGAAGAAGTGCTTCTAAACAGCGACTTGCCCGGCCATCTCAGCCACTGGCCGCTCTGGCATTTTGAGTTGAATCGCTGCCAGCAGGCTCTGAAATCCCACTTCCAGGTGGCCACTCTGGACGGCTTTGGTCTCGCTCACATGGATTTGGCCGTTCGTGCTGCTGGCAGCGTCCTGCAATATGTTCTGGAAACCCAGCCTGCCGCCCGCAAGCTGCTTGCGTCCCTCTCCACCTACAACCTGAATGACTTCATGACTCTGGACGCAGTCACCCGCCGAAACCTGGAATTAACGGAAACCATCCGCTATGGGGAAGTGCGCGGTTCTTTGTTGTTCGTACTCGATCACACAGTCTCACCAATGGGCAAGCGTCTGATGCGCCAATGGGTCAGCAAACCCTTGCTCGATTTGGAACTCATCCGGGAACGGCAGAACGCCGTTGCCTATCTTCTGGATCATGGCATTCTGCGCGCTGAACTGCGTGTCGTCATGGACAGCCTGGCCGATCTGGAACGCTTGACCAACCGCGTCATCTCCGGTAATGCCCTGCCTCGCGATCTGATCGCTATGCGTACTACCCTTGAAAACTTGCCAGAGATCAAAGTCCTGCTCGAAGAGAACAAAGCTCCTTTGCAAAATATCATGAAAGGCTTGCACCTCTGCAGCGGTGAACTTTCCCTCATTCAAGCCGCCATCAACGACGAACCGCCCGCCACCCTCCAAACTGTTGGTGTTATTCGCTCCGGCTTCTCTCCCGAGTTGGATAACATTGTTGAATCTTCGCGCCATGCCCGTCAATGGATCGCCAATCTGGAATCCGTGGAGCGCAAACGCACCGGCATCAAAAACCTCAAGGTTGGCTACAACAAGGTCTTCGGCTACTATCTGGAGATCACCAACGCCAACAGCCAACAGGCCCCGTCAGATTATATTCGCAAGCAAACCCTGGTGAACGCCGAACGTTACATCACCCCTGAAATGAAGGAGTATGAAACGTTGGTGTTGAATGCCGAAGACCGCATGCACGAGATTGAAAGCCGCGTTTTCCGCGATGTTTGCAGCCAGCTTGCAGCTGGTTGCAGCTATCTGCTCAAGACCGCCCGCAGCCTGGCCGAGCTGGATTGCATTGCCGCCCTGGCCGAAACCGCTGCCACCAACGGCTACGTTCGCCCCTCCCTGGTCGATGATACCTCACTCGATATCCGTGACGGTCGCCACCCGGTGGTTGAACATTATTTGCGTGAAACCCGTTTTGTGCCCAACGATTCCATTTTTGATCCCGGCGAGATCGTGCGCATCATTACCGGTCCCAATATGAGCGGTAAAAGCACCTTCCTGCGCCAGGTTGCCCTGATCGTGCTCATGGCCCAGATGGGCAGTTTCGTACCTGCCGCCTCAGCCAACATCGGTCTGGTGGACCGCATCTTCACCCGTATCGGTGCCCAGGACGAGATTCACACCGGGCAATCCACTTTCATGGTGGAAATGATCGAAACCGCCAACATCCTCAACCACGCCTCTCAACGCAGTCTTCTCATTCTGGACGAGATCGGGCGCGGCACCAGCACTTATGACGGCGTCTCCATCGCCTGGGCCACTGTTGAATATGTGCACAACCACCCAGGGCTGCGTGCGCGCACCCTTTTTGCCACCCACTACCACGAACTGACCCAGTTAAGTGACCTGTTGCCGGGCGTGCGCAATTTCAACGTGGCCGTTACCGAATCGGACGGTCAGGTTGTCTTCCTGCACAAGATCGTCCCCGGCGGTGCAGACCGTTCTTATGGCATCCATGTTGCCCAACTGGCCGGCATCCCACGGCCCGTCATCCAACGCGCCTCTCAAATCCTGCAGCAATTGGAAAGCTCCTCCGGCACAGCCACCAACATCAATCCGATTGCCTCTGCCCAGCTTGCCCTCTTCCCCGAGACCAACCCCCTGCTGGAAGAACTCGGCAAACTGGATATCAACACCCTTTCTCCAATTGAAGCCTTAAATAAGCTATACGAATGGCGAAAGCGGTTTACTCCCCAGTGACCAGGTTGTCACATCTTTGGTTTCTATTTTAAAAATCACAAGCCGCCCTCATCTCTTGGCGGCTTGTACCGTTCCCAATTATTGGTGGCGGCTGGTTAATTCCCTTTATGCAAAAGCCACACCCCGCTGTACTCCGCAAGGTCAATGTGCATCATCTCGCCCCGGATTTCCACCACGCCGCCCCGGATCATGTCCTCAACCCGGTCGCCATTCCGCCAGCCCATAGCTCCCACAGGGATTGCCGCTGTCATGTGCGTATCGCCAGAATTCATGATAACCATTACCTGCTCCTCACCAGCGCATCTCAAAAATGCAAAGCCGCCGCGGGATTCATCCATCCACACCCGCTGGTAAGTTCCTGATTGCAGGGCTTTTGAGTGCTTGCGCTCAACAATCAGGCGCTTTAACAATTCCCGTAAATCTGTATCCCACAGCTCTTCAGTCCATGGAAAAGTGCGCCGGCTGTCAGGGTCTTTATCACCCTCCATGCCTATCTCATCCCCGTAATACACCGCCGGCACACCAGGGTAGGCGATCAGGAAGGTGAAAGCCAGCCCCACCCGCCGCAAATCACCATCCAGGGATGTGCGCACGCGTTTTGTGTCATGTGTCCCCAGCGTGTTATACATTGCCAGAGTATGCTCCCAGGGATAAGCGTTCACCACCTGATCCAGAAGATCAGCAAACTGGACAACTCCTGTGCGCCCCTTGAGCAAGTCCAGTACCGCATCCCGCACTGGATAATTCATCAACCCATCAAAATGACCGTCTCCCACCCAGCGCGGGTTGATCTCCCAGATCTCCCCGATCAGCGCCGCCTCCGGATTGGTATTTCGGACCACCTGCCGAAATGCCGCCCAAAAGTCATCGTCGTCGATCTCATTGGGGACATCCAGCCGCCACCCATCAATACCCTGTTCAATCCAATACCGGGCAACATCCAGAAGATACCGCCGTACTTCCGGATTTGAGGTGTTGAACTTCGGCAAACTCTTAATGTTCCACCAGGCAAGGTAATCCTCGGCCTCACCCGGCGAAAATGCATCCACCGGAAAACGTTTGATATGAAACCAATCTTTGTAAGGAGATTCTGCCTGGTTTTCAAGCACATCGTTGAAAGCAAAGAAGCCTCGACCACAATGGTTAAAAACCCCATCCAGCACCAGCCGCATCCCGCACCGGTGCACTTCATCCAGAAGATTTAGAAAATCCTGCATCGTCCCAAGTTTGGGGTCAATGCGGTAATAATCCGTGATGTGGTAGCGGTGTGGCGCAGCCGACTGGAAGATGGGATTGAGGTACAAAGCGTTCACACCCAGATCAACCAGATAATCCAGTCTTTTTTGAATGCCCGCCAAATCTCCGCCAAAATAACCATTCAGCGACGGGCGCGAGTCCCAGAGCATTACATTGGCTGGGTCATTGTTGGCGTCGCCATTGGCAAAACGATCCGGAAAGATCTGGTAAAAAACTGTTCCCCTCAACCAGGCCGGCACTACATCAAGCGCATGTCCAACTTCTAAACTTGGATCCATACCGTTAATGGGTCTCCTTTGTGTTTTTGCCGCTGTTTCAAACCTTGCCTAACCGTGCCAGCAGCTTCTCCGGTTGCCGGGAATAGGTTTCCGGCGGCAGTTCGCCCTGTGTCAGGGCGGTCAGGGTTTCCGTCAGTAACCGGTTAACCGGCGTTTCAACCCCGGATTGCTCACCAAAGCGCACCACCGCCCCGTTCAAATATCCAACCTCGCTTTGTCCACGCCCACTGTGCAGGTCAATGTGAAAAGATGGCATCTTTTCCCCGCGTCCCTTGCCAATCACGGGCTGCAAAAGGGGAGCCAGCAAAAATCCCGGCATTCGTTTGATCAGACAGGCCATAAGTTTGACGGGCGTCCCCGGTAAATCACACACTGGAATATGCAAAGCGCGCATCACCCGCAGCGCCTCACGCTCCATATCAAGCTCCAGACGGCATAAACCCGGGTGGCGGTAGATCTCAACCGGTGACATATCCAGAATCGCAGAAGTGGCATTCGCCCATAAATTAGTGAGCAATTTCGACCATTTCATGCTGTCAGCCCGTTCATATTTCACGGCTTCTAATCCAGCCGCGTCCAGCACACCGACCAACGGCCCAGCCAGAAAATGTGTATCTGCAACACCTATCCCGCGCAGGCGCTCCAGCACAATTTCACCAGGCCCGCGCCGTCCTATGGCACTGGTCAACGTACCAGATATGACCTTCTCCTCGCCCAGCAGATCAGCCAGCAGTTTCTCATTCTCAACCCCGTTTTGAAAAGAAAGGAATGGCGGCAATGCCACGGCATAAGGCCGCAGCATCTCGATCAAAAACGGGGTATCATAAGCCTTCACTGCCAAAATACCCACATCAAATGGTCCGCAAGTCAAAGCTTCATCCATTGAGCAAACAACATGGGGCGCGTGCACACATTGCTGACCACCCTTCAAATGCAAACACAGCCCAGTCTGCGCCAACGATTCCGCCACATCCGGCCGTTCCACAAAGACAACCGAATATCCAGCCAACGCCAGACTGCCGCCTATATAGGTTCCAATAGCACCAGCACCAATCACAAGAAATTTCATCTCAGGCAACGATTCTCTAGGCATCCCAATCAGTATCCCTTATTCACTCTGCAGCCATTGACGGGCGCCATTTAAAAATACATCCCCTGGCATCATCTTTTTCCCTGAAGGCTGCACCTCTTCAAAAACCAGCCAGCCATCGCTTGCTGCCACAGCTGGCAGCTTTCCAACCTTGCCCCTCTGCCCGGGCTGTGTTTTTGTTGCAGCCACATAGCGCACCCGGTGAACCTTCAACAAGCCGCCATCCCAGGACATATATGTCCCTGGCCACGGATCAAAAGCCCGAACCTGACGTTCCAACTCAACCCCAGAGAGATTGAAATCCAGCTCACCTTCCTCTTTCTTAACCATGGGTGCATAAGTCGCCAAAGTATCATCTTGAGCCTGAGCAGCCAGTTTTCCGTCCAAATAATTCGGAAGGACATCCATCAAAAGAGACGCGCCCAGTTCTGCCAGCCGGGTCGATAAGCTTTGCGCAGTATCATCACCCAAAATCGCTGTTTCGCACTGCGCCAGGATCGGCCCTGCATCCAGCCCGGCCTCCATGCACATGATCGTTACCCCGCTTTTTTCATCCCCGTGCAGAATGGCAGCCTGGATTGGTGACGCGCCACGCCAGCGCGGCAAAAGGGAAGCGTGAATGTTCAGGCAGCCAAACTTTGGCAACTCCAACACTTCCTGCTTCAAGATTTGCCCATAAGCTGCCACCACAATCACATCCGGCCTCCAGGCTGCCAGTTGCGCAAAAGCCTCAGGGGAACGCAATCGTGCAGGCTGGAATACCGTCAGCCCTAAATCTTCTGCCAAAATTTTCACCGGCGGCGGGGTCAGTAACCTGCCTCTGCCAGCCGGCTTGTCGGGTTGGGCAATCACGCCCACTACATCATATCGCTCAACCAGACTTTTCAATGCAGGCACTGCAAATTCTGGCGATCCCATAAAAACGACTTTTACCATAATACAACCGATTTTAACACAGCTTTAACCTTAAAACTGGAAATTTTTCGTAAAATTCATGAATAAGGCAACGAAACAGAACCTTACTATTGCCTTTTTTCAAGAGAATATTGTAGAATGGTATTAGATAGCAAAAAAACAACAACCTACTCTGGAGGCAAAAATGTCTGAAAACTTCAATTCTGGATCTGAGATTAGCAGTGATGACCGTCTGTGGGCCTTGCTGGCTTATATCTTCTCACCCCTCATCCCCGTTATCATCCTGCTCATGGAAGACAAAAAAAACCGGCCTTTCATCAAGGCCCATAATATCCAGGCACTTGCTTGGGGCGTTATTGGTTGGGCGATCAGTTCTTTGCTGGCCCCAGTATTCTTCATCGGCTGCGTAGTGTGGGTGGCTTACATGGTCATCACCATTATCTGGGCGCTGAAAGCCAATAAGGGCGAATTGGTCGAGATCCCGGTCATTACCGACTTTGTCAAGAAGCAGGGCTGGGCATAAACCCTGCCCGTCTTAGACGCCAAAGCCGAGCGGGCATGCCCGCTCGGCTTTTTTATTGTGCGTTAGAAATCAATCGCAAATTTGCCATTCTTAAAAAGTAAATCACCATCCACCCAAATTTCCCCGCCATTGCGCAAATCGCAAATCATGTCCCAATGAATGGGCGCTTTATTCTTGCTGCCGGTCTCCGGATAACCGCTGCCAACCGCCATGTGGAAACTGCCACCGATCTTCTCATCGAACAGGATCTGTCCGGTAAAACGGTCAATACCTTCATTTGTTCCAATCGCAAACTCACCCAGATAACGTGAGCTTTCACTGGTGTTCAGCATCTGCAACAGGAATTCTTCATTTTTATCCGCCGTAGCTTTTACCACCCGCCCCTGTTCAAACCACAGCCTGACCCCGGTGACCTCATGTCCTTCATGGATGGCAGGGTAGGAAAAAGTGACGTGTCCTTCCACACTCTCTTCCACTGGGCCGGTGAACACTTCCCCGTCTGGCACATTCATATGGCAATCGCAATTGATGAATTTCCGGCCATCAATGCTGAGTCGCAAATCGGTATCCGGGCCAATCACATGCACATCCTTCTTGCCCTTCAACCATTCAACAACCTTTTCCTGCCGGGCCGAAACGCCTTTCCAGTAACCAATCGGGTCATTCAGGTCGGGCATACAGGCCCTGAAAACAAAATCCTCATATTCTTCAAGGCTCATATCAGCGTCCTGGGCATAGGCATTGGTGGGAAAAATGGTCAATGTCCAATTCATCTCACCACTGGCCGAACGCCGCAGGTAAGTTTCAATCAATTTTCCACGTCCGACTTGGCGCAACCCCATTTTATGAGGATCAATGCTGGTCAGATCTTTGGTATTCACATCGCCTTTGATGCGGATCATTGCATCAAATGTTTCCAGAACATGATGAAGAATGCTGGGCGGATTCCTGAGTTGCTCATCAGATGCATTTTCAAGCGTGGTGCGAATCTCCCACGGCATCTCCACATACATCAACGGTTCTGCCCCGGTTTGGATCACTCTGGCATACACCTCCTTCAGTAAGGGGGAGGCAATGTCCGGTCCCCAGATCAGTACTTTCTGTTCCGGTTTCACTTCCACAGCATAATGCACCAGCAAATCAGCCAATTTTTCAATTCGAGGATCGAGCATGGAAAGATTCCTTCCTTCATTTTGTAATCAGGTTCAGCTATTTCATAAGCTGATTATAGCCCACATCGGCTCTCAATAATCATTTTTTTACGTCCGTAATCCGGCCATGCTTCCAACGACTTGACCGAGAATCATTCACGGGCTACAATAAAGATGTGCTCAAATGGGATCATCTGAATATCATATTTTCATTTAACATTCCCGCAAAATGGCTGGAAACTCTTTTTCCAGAATGTTTATATTGTTCTGCGTCTCAAACGTTCATAAGTGGTATGACAAAAACACTGGTATATCCAAGCGGACTCGCCAGCTAATTATTCAACCATAGGAGTACAGAATGCACGATCATCTCTTCCACGGTTCACTTGAAGAACTTGACCCCAAGTTGTATGAACTAACCCAACTCGAAGCAGAAAGACAATACCGGCGCCTTATCCTGATTCCAAGTGAAAGCTCAGCCCCATTGGCAGTTCGCGAAGCGCTTGGTTCCGCATTTCAGAACCTTTACGCTGAAGGCTACCCCGGCGAAGCCATGCGCTGGATGACGGAAGATGAGATTCTCGATTATCCCGCGCGCCTCGCATATATCCGCCGCTACAGTGATCCACGTTATTACAAGGGTGTTGAATACGCTGATATCGTAGAATCACTCACCCGCCGCCGTTGTGCGGAAACCTTTGCCACTGACACTGTCCCTGCTGAACAGCTTTACGTCAATGTGCAGGCCTTATCTGGCGCCCCGGCGAACAATGCCGTCTATCATGCCCTCATCCAGCCTGGCGACACCATCATGGGTTTGAACCTCTTGCATGG
The DNA here is from genome assembly GCA_020060485.1 of Anaerolineales bacterium. Next base: position 6,057 of record JAGVAB010000130.1, on the reverse strand, counting down.
CGGCCACCTCACACACGGCTCTCCCGTCAACCGTTCTGGCAAGATTTACAACGCCGTACATTACAATGTTGACCCGCAAACCGAACAGCTGGACTATGATGTCATCGAAGCCATGGCCCGCGAGTTTAAACCCAAGATCATCGTAGCCGGGTATTCCTCTTATCCCTGGGTTCCCGACTGGAAACGCTTCCGGCAAATTTCCGATGCCGTAGGCGCTTATTTCCTGGCAGATATATCCCACATCGCCGGCATGGTGGCCGCCAAAGTCATTTCATCTCCCGTCGGCCATGCCCATATCATCACCTTCACCACCCACAAAACCCTGACTGGTCCACGCGGCGCCTGCATCATCACTATGGACAGCACCATTTCAAAGAAAATCGACCGCGCCGTTTTCCCTGGTGAACAAGGCGGTCCGCATATCCATGCCATCGCCGCCCTGGCATTAACCTTCAAACTGGCATCCTCACCCGAATTTCACTCCCTGCAAAACCAGATCGTCAAGAACTGCAAAACGCTGACCGACCGCCTCAGCCAGCGCGGCTTGCGCATCTCCTTTGGCGGCACGGATACCCATCTCGGCAATATTGACTGCCGATCAGTAACTGGCCCTGATGGCACCCCCCTCTCCGGTGATATGGCTGCCCGCATTCTGGATATTGCCGGCATCGTCACCAACCGCAACACCATCCCCGGTGACACATCTGCACTGCGCGCCATGGGCGTGCGCTATGGAACCCCATGGATGACCCAGCGCGGCCTCGGAGAAAAACAGATGGTTGAAGTCGGTGACATCATTGCCGATATTCTCCAGGCCACAACACCCTATAGCCAGGAGGGACGTAAGTCCACCGAGCTGCGCGCCAAGGTTGATTTCGAAGTCCTCGAGAAAGCCAAGCTGCGTGTCCGCGAATTGGCTGCTGCCGGCGCCGTTGATGCAAAATTTGAACCGCATGGCTACCCCCACTTCTTCTATCTGGATGACAAACCAAAATCCACCAACGATTGGACAGTCCTGGAGCTCAGCTCTCGCAGCGTGTATCATTTTGGCAACTATCAATTCAGTGGAGATAATGCCCAATCTCTACAGCCTGGCAAGTCAATATACCACTTTGTCCACTTTGTCTTTTCCAGTGATGTTGAAAAACTCAAGGAAGGCGACAGCCAGCGCACCAGTATTGTTACCCCGCAAGGCGCCATTGAGGGCATTCTGACCTATGTTGGACCAGGCACATACCGCTTCAGCTTGCCCACCACCAAGGCCACTTTGGCTGCCACATGGCTGCGGGATATTTCGGATGGCTATATCAAATTTGATTCCGATCTCTCGCGCCGCCTTCCTGGCCCGGTGACCATCCGCGAATCTGATGCCGCGCCGGTAACGGAAGCCAGTGGAGAAATTTGTGATTTCAACAAGCCGTATTTCATCGGTCAGGATCCAAGCCAGGGTCAGGCTGACCCCCTGCCGGAATTCAACTGGCAGGACCCACTGGATCCTCCCTTAAAACGCACACCGTTGTATGATGAACACAAGGCACTGGGTGCACGCGTCATTCCCTTCGCTGGATGGGAAATGCCTGTTTGGTACACATCGGTCGTGGAAGAACATCAGGCAACCCGCCAGTCCGCCGGCCTGTTTGATATTGCCCATATGGGCGTTTATCAATGCGAAGGGACGGACGCTGCCAGTTTCCTGGACTGCGTCTGCGGCAATGATATTAATGCTCTGGGGATTGGGGAGTCTTGCTACACGCATTTACTTGACCCACATGCCAATGTGATCGATGATTTGATGGTCTATCGTCGGGACCAAAATATCTTCCTGCTAGTGGTCAACGCCTCCAATGACGACAAGGATTGGGCCTGGCTGAACGCCGTTCATTCCGGCAAAGTTATGGTTGATTCAAACCGCCCCTGGGTACATGCTCTTGGCCGTAGCGCAGTATTGCGGAATTTGCGTGACCCCAAAGAAGGCAAAGACATGCGCGTCGGGTTGGCTCTGCAGGGCCGCAAAGCACGCGATATCCTGCTGTCATTGGGTTGCAGCCCGGAGGACACCGCCCGGATCAAGCGTCTGACCCGTACCCGCCTGTGCGATGCCGAGGTCGGCGGCTTTGACCTGATCGTCTCTCGCACGGGTTACACCGGCGAGAAGATGGCCTTCGAACTTTTTGTGCACCCCGATCAGGCAGCCGACCTATGGAAAGCACTGCTCAAAGCCGGCGAGGCTTCTGGCCTCAAACCTTGCGGGTTGGGCGCCCGTGATTCGCTGCGCACCGAAGCCGGTTTACCCCTCTATGGACACGAAATGTCCGGCCAACTGGATCTGGGCGTTGCCGAAGCTGGTTTTGGCTCCTACGTTAAAGTATATAAACCCTGGTTCATCGGACGACAAGCATATCTTCAGCGTCTCGCCTCCCAAAAAGCCGAAGTCATTCGTTTTCGCTTCACAGACAAAGGTGTACGCATGGCCCATCTGGGCGACCCGGTGCTTGACCAGAAAGGCCGCACCATTGGCGTGGTGACCAGTTGCGCCATTGACAGCGAAGGTTTCCTCACCGGCCAGGCCTATCTTGAATTGAAATACACTGAAGAAGGTACCCCTATCGCCATCTTCCAAAGCGCCTCGAATAAAGCCGGAAAACCGCCTGCCGAATTAAAAATGGGAGACAAAATATCCCTGCCCGATACAGCTCTGGTTCTTGCACGGTTTCCAAAACTCTAGTGGCACCATAGCGGGCGTTATCCAACGCCCGCTATTTGATTGTCAATCAACCTTCTAGACCAGCTCGTAAAAGGAGAAATGTATGCAGACCCTTTGGGACCATCGCTATGCACTACGCCTTCAGCGCATGTCAAGCTCGGTGATTCGGGAACTATTAAAATTCACCACCCAACCGGATGTAATCTCATTTGCCGGAGGGCTTCCTGCTCCGACCGTCTTTCCAGTTGAGGAATTCAAACAAGCGGCTATGCGCGTGCTTGAGAACCAGGGAAAAGACGCCCTTCAGTATGGAACAACAGAAGGATATCTTCCCCTCAAACAATGGATCGTCGAATATAGCGCCCATTACGGCATCAACATAAATACCGACAATGTGCTGATCACATCGGGGTCTCAACAAGGGCTGGATTTGATCGGAAAAGTCTTCATCAACCCCGGTGACCGCATCCTGGTTGAAGCGCCAACCTATCTGGGAGCGTTGCAGGCATGGAATGCCTATCAGGCTGAGTACATCGCCGTAGATTCAGATGACGATGGCATGAAAATTGACGCCCTCGAAGATGCTCTGCGGGCAGGCCCCAAATTCATTTATGTTCTTCCCAATTTCCAGAATCCCACTGGCCGCACCATGAACCTTGAACGCCGCCGCCGGCTTGTCGCGCTTGCCAAACAATACGGCGTTCCCATCGTCGAAGATGACCCCTATGGAAAACTCCGCTTTGAAGGCAACCATTTACCCAGCGTTTTAACCCTGGACAGCGAATGCAGTGGTTTGGAATGCAATATTCCCTATGCCGGAAATGTCATCTATCTGAGCACCTATTCAAAGATCCTGGCGCCTGGACTGCGCCTCGCCTGGGTGATCGCACCAGAATCAGTGGTTGGTGCTTTGGTCAAAGCCAAGCAGGGTGCAGATCTGAACACTTCCAACTTCGTGCAGATGACTGCCTACGAAGTCTGCAAAAATGGCTTCATTGACAATCACGTACAGATCATTCGCAAGGTTTACCGCGAACGGCGCGAGGTCATGCTGGATTGTCTGGCCGAGCACATGCCGGAAGGTGTCCACTGGACAAAACCTGAGGGGGGACTTTTCCTCTGGGTCACCTTACCGGAGCATATGAACACCACCGCCCTTCTCAAAGAAGCCTTGAAAGATAAAGTGGCCTTTGTACCTGGAGAATCCTTCTTCCCCTGCGGCGGTGGACAAAACACCATGCGCTTGAATTTCTCATTCTCAAACCCGGAACTCATAGCGGAAGGCATTTCCCGCCTGGGCCGTGTGGTCAAAACACACCTGTAGCATTTTCCTGCTCACCAAACAACAACGCCCGCAAATCTCTCGACTTGCGGGCGTTGTTCTGGAGACAGAACCAGCCCATTTAACCATTGTCAAATTTATGCGTGAAAGGCCGTCTCCTCCCACAACTTGAACTCTTTCAAAATCGATCCCCCATAAAATTCTCGCAGCAAGGAATTGTCCGGTATCAGATCAACATCCATCGGCAAGAACCACTCCAGAAGCGCCAGCAGCCTTTTGGCTTCAATATGTTCTGGTGAGCCATGAGCCACCTGGCGCAAGATTGGTTCTGCCAGCGGTTTTAATGCCGCCAGTTCATATACCAATGCCGAATTGAACATTTCATCCGCATTGTTTTGATAGGGAAAAATATTTCTTTTTTCCCCGCGCCGCACTGACTCCCATTGACCGATCGTTTGACTGGCCGAATAACCACGTTCACGTGCATCACGCACGATCCGCCGAATCAAACGAGTATCCGTTGTTGAAATCCGGTTTTGCCTGTCCAGATTGAGTTGCGTCAGGGCAGAGATGTAAATGCGAAAAATACGCTCCGCCGGCACATCGGTGAGCAGGTTTGGATTCAAGCCATGGATGCCCTCCAGAATGATCAGTTGGTCTGATACCAGTCTGACCACTTCACCAGGTTCACTCACCCCTGACTTAAAGTTGTAGTGCAACAACTGCACTTCATCACCGGCCATCATGCGTTGTAAATGTTCACCCAGGGCTTTCGTGTTCAGCGCGCGAATTGATTCGTAATCGTATTTGCCGTCCTCGTCCAAAGGCGTCTTCACCCGGTCAACAAAATAATTGTCCATTTCCAGTGCAAAAGGGGAAATACCTTGCGCCAATAATTGAATGGCCAATCTCTTCGAAAATGTGGTCTTTCCTGAAGACGAAGGCCCGGCGATGACGATCAACGATTTTTCTGGATGCTGAACGATCTCCCGTGCAATCTCTGCGATTCGCATTTCATGCAAGGCCTCAGAGACCAGAACCACCTCGCGTATGCGATTAGCCTCAATCGCCTCATTCAATGCGCCGATACTGCTGACTCCCAAACGTTCCAACCAATTCCCGTACTCGCGAAAGGTGGCAATCAGATTCAAAGACTCTGGCGCGGGTTGAATCTCGCTCGGATGGTGCCTGCGCGGAAAACGTAAGATAAAGCCTTCTTCCAGTGGTGAAAGGGCAAACCAGCGCAAATACCCCGTGGATGCCACCATATAGCCATGATGATAATCCCGATGTTCAGCCAATCGATACATCATCAAATGCGGCTTCTGGCGATATTTCAACAACTGCACTTTATCTGCCTGCCCATTATCTGCAAAGAACGCCACAGCCTCCCTCAGTGGCACTTGTGTCCGTTCAATGGGCAAATCTTTCTCCACCAGTGTGCGCATATGGCTTTCCAGCCGCTGCAACTCTTCATCCGTCAATGGCTTCCTGCCCATCACCTGGCAAAAGAAACCACCCGAAGAAACCGAGTGATCCACAGTCAGCTCGCCTTCACCAAACAGCTCCTCGTATGCCGCTTCCAGCAAATAGATCAGTGACCGGCGATAGATCCTGGCGCCGTCCGGATCCGCCATGTTAATCGGCAGAACATCCGCCTCACGTTTGATCGGATAGGTAAGTTCCCGCAATTCCCCATTGATAATGGCGCCAACGATCTGCTGATCCTCCCAGTCTGGCAGCGCCTTGAGAAATTCTTCAACAGTGGAACCTCGTGGGCCGCAGACCACCTTGCCGCCCGGCAGGAAGATATCCACCATGTCCTGGGGCATTGGTTTTATACAAACATCTTTCTTCTTATCCATGGTCATGTCGATCCGATTTCATTAGAATTCCACCAAGGATCATCTTTCCTTGCAATGGGAAATCCATTATACCAAGAATGCCAGATGATCGAAAAAAACCTCTGAATGGGGAGTGGCTAAATGATGGGCTTATATGAACTGAAAAACATGAGCCTGATAATTGGGGAAACGCTGTTTGAGAAGTTGGCGCTTATTGAAACAAGAGA